>DATEWS010000828.1:0-5832 GCA_035257785.1 Pyrinomonadaceae bacterium | reverse complement strand
ATTGCCGTCCGCAATCGGTCATTGCTATGGACCAAAATGTGGACAGCCAAAATTGCGGGGTGACTGAAGACCGTAGGCTGCGTTGTGAGCGGCCGGGGCCACGGCTCAAGACACTTCGCAATATCCGCAAAATCACAGTTCGCGAAGTTGAGCAGGCAAGCCGCCGAATCGCAGAGGAGAAAGGAGATAAGCGATTTTGTATTTCCAATGGATGGCTGGCGCAACTGGAAAACGGCGTGTCCGAGCCGAACATCCAGAAGTTCTTCAGCCTCAGCGTGATCTATCGTGTGAATTATTGGGATCTGCTACGGCTTTACGACGTGGATGTGGACGAGAGGGAGAAGTATGAACCGATTGCGGATCCATATCTCACCAGGTTGATAGTTCACTACGCAAACGCCGAGGCCGATTCCACCGAGGCTGCTGAAACAAGCCTGGTACCGGCTGGCGACGTGACCGGCAACACAGATGCTTCCGGGAAGTCGAATCACACACCACATATTATTCATGCTCGTCTCGGTCTGACAGAATTCACGATGTACCCGATGATCAGACCCGGGGCGGTTTTACGGATCGATACCAATCAGAACAAGGTGATATCGGGTGCTTCGCGAAACGAATACGAGCGACCTATATATTTCGTTGAGCTGCGCGGTGGATATGCGTGTGGTTGGTGCGAATTGCAGCGTAATCAGTTACATCTCATCCCACATCCTATATCGCCCGTGAGCGTACAACTATTCACGTATCCACGAGAGGCGGAAATTATTGGTCGAGTTATTGGCTATGACACGAGCTGTGTGTATGTCGATTCAGAACTGACTGTATCCGCGAGGCGCAAGGTAATGGCACGCCGGAACAAATAAGCGTTTGTGCTGGTGCGAGCCCTGCTTGGAATTGTAAGCAAACGAGATAGCAATCAATGCCAACCGAGAGATTGAAATACTCAGCATTTTGTTAACTGCTTCGAATCGCAAGCAAGTGGCTTTGAATTGTATCGATCTCAAAGGGCTGCTTTAGAGTTGATGTTCATTAACACTGAAGATGAAAGCGAACCGGTACAACGAATTTCGCTGGTTGGCGTCTCAAGTCCGACCGTTTGTGCGTCTACACTTTGCCAGTTACGCATGTATTCTCGCCGCAAGTATTCTGGTCCTTATAGATCCCCTGATCGTCCGCTTCTTAATCGATGATGTTATTCCGAATCGTCGTTTGCGTTTGTTGCCATTGGTGGGGTTCGCCTTTTTCCTCGCATACATGGGCCGCCTCGGATTCGACAGTTTGGCTGGATTGCTCAACTTTCAGGCAGTCCAGAAGATGACTTTTCGTTCGCGACTGAGTCTGCTCCGGCACCTCCAACGTCTTTCTGCCGAGTATCACGACGACAAGCCAGTGGGTGATACTCTTCATCGACTCCAAATCGATGTAGATCAGGTTGGAAGTTTGAGCAGCGAGGTGATTCCCAGCGGGCTCAGAACAATAACCGTCTTTTGTCTCATCATGACGGCGATGGTGGTTTTGAATTATCGCTTGACGGCGATCGTTTTGCCGTTAGTACCGGTATTTGTTCTCGTGCGGCGCCGCTTTCATACCCGATTGACTCAAGCCTCCGATTCCGTTCAACAGCAATCCGCGAAAGTAATCCAGTTTTTGGAAGAACATCTCTCCTCGATTGTGCAAGTGCAACTCCTCTCATGCGAACAGCGAGAAGCACGCCGCTTCGCGCGTCTTTCCGGGCACGCCGTGAGAGCACAAGTTAAGCGACGCGCGACAGAACTATTTTTTAGTTCGCTTCTTTATCTGCTCATCGTGCTTGGGATGGCGAGTGTGCTGTCTTATGGCGGCTATCAGGTGATTACGGGCACCCTCACGGCAGGCAGTCTGATAGCTTTCTACGGCTATACCTTGCAGCTTTTTGTTCCGCTTTATGGCGTAGTAGATATCTATTCCAAGTTTCAGCGCGCCGGTGCGAGTGTGCGCCGGCTGATGGAGATCTCGGAGGCTGACGTGATCCTTCGCGATCATCCTGGCGCCCTGGTGTTGGAGCCCGGAGTGATCGAGCTCAACGACGTCTCGTTTAGCTATCGCGCAGATCGTCCGGTACTGGAAGCGCTTAGCATGCGTGTCAATCCCGGAGAACGAGTGGCACTCGCGGGCACGAGTGGAAACGGCAAAAGCACGATTGCGAGATTACTGGCTCGGCTCTATGACGCACGCTCTGGAACAGTTTCAATCAATGGCACGGACGTTCGTGATATCAAACTGAAGAGCCTGCGCTCCTCAGTAATTTTTGTCCCGCAGGATCCGGTGCTCTTTGATCTGACATTGCGAGAAAATTTGCTGTACGGAAACTCAGGCGCAACTGCCACTGAACTCACCGAAGTTGCAAGACTGGCTCAATTGGAAACTGTTATCGAGAGACTCCCGAACGGCTGGAACGAGCCACTTGGTCCGCGTGGAAACAGGCTCTCGGGAGGCGAGCGTCAGCGTGTGGCCCTCGCGCGAGCACTGCTACAACGACCACGTATCCTCATCCTTGACGAATGCACTTCGGCTCTCGATGCTACAACGGAGAAGCAGTTGTTGACCGAGCTGGATCGCCACCTGAAGACCACAACGACAATTATAATTTCTCACCGCCCACTCCCTGTGCAATGGGCCGATCGCGTGGTCCATATGCAGTATGGCGCGATTGTAGACCACTCACCTGAGACATTAATCAACTCTTGAGCACGGATCATTTCTGCTTCGGATCGTAAGCGAAGCGAATGTGTAAAGACGCATTCCTGCCGCTCTAAACCGAAGAAAATCGCCTCGCTTCCGATCGGAAGCACGAAAAAACTCTTTCCACCGCTCAACTCGTTGGAGCGGTAGATTGACTCCACAAACGACAACTCAGTTCCATTCCCCCGGACGATAAACGCGCGACGCACAGTTCTGAATGGTAGTGCTTCTGTGAGGTAGAACAGATGACGCAGGCAGCTACATCCTCAACTCCGATTGCGCCCTCATACACCGAAAGAGCACAACGACATAAAGATGGCAGCGTGCTGCTGTCAATCGCTGACGATCGCATGTGCAAGCTGAATGGAGTTGGCGCCCTCACCTGGGTGGTGTTGGAAGAGAATCCTACGGGTTTGAGTGTTGAGGATGTGGTGCGGAAGTTAAGTACACAATTCGACGCGATCAACGCTGAAGGTCAATTGCACTTCAAAGTGTCGCCCGAGCAGCTTAAAAGTGACACAGTGCGCTTTTTAAGAAAGATGACTGAAATGAAGCTGCTCGTTAGAGGTGCGGATTCCAGCGGTCGCGAGTTTTACAACATCAGTGAGGGCGTTAGTGGCACCACGTCGCGCAGAGTCGCTGACATGGGTGCGGTCACAGCGCCAGCTTCGAAATTCTCACCCCAAATACGACCATCAAAACGCGAGACATTGACTGCCTTCATCGGTCTGCTCGCGTTTGACTTACTACTGAAGTTTCGTGGATTTCAATCGTTAATCAACAAGGTCGAGCACTGGCCCATCGCAGAGCCTCGCTGTACCGATCCCGAAAATTGCCGGCGAGTCCGCGCAATGGTTGATCGCGCTCAAACCTACTACCCGAAAAAGGCGATGTGCCTGCAACACTCAGCCGTAGTGACCTGTTTACTGCGACGCCGTGGCGTACCGGCCGAGATGATTCTGGCGGCTCAGCACTTTCCTGCTAAGGCTCACGCGTGGGTGGAAGTGGCTGGGACAGTAATTAATGAAAATCAGAGCGTGCGAACAAAGTATTTCAGATTGAGGCAAGTGTGATCATGAGCGCGATCGGTGGCATCTTCAATTTCCGTAACAAACCAGTCGATCCCGACCTGCTTAGCCAGCTGTGGGTGGGCCTGAGCGCGCGCGGGCCCGACGGTGGAAATGTGATGATCGACGGCGCTGTTGGTCTGTGTTACCGCGCTTTTCACACGAACCGTGAGTCGCGCCTCGAGCGTCAACCGTTTCTTTCGAAGACGGGATTTACGTTGGTGGTTGACGGAAGGATTGATAACCGCAACGAACTCCTGGCGAACCTGGGTGACCTGGAGCAAAAAGAATGCGCAATTACTACTGACGTCGAGATTGCTATGGCCGCCTTTCTCAAGTGGGGTGACGATTTCGCATCGCACATTGTTGGAGAGTTTGCCTTGGCGGTCTGGGATCCACGCAAGAGAAGATTACTGCTCGGACGCGATCACATCGGCGCACGCACTCTCTACTTTCATAAAAACGAAGAGCGTCTCATCTTTTCATCAGAGCTCAAGCCGCTGCTCGACGTCACCGGTACAGTCCTTGAAATCGATGATGAATACATCGCTGGTTACTTAGTTTATGATCCTGAGCCGGACCTCACGCCTTACAGCCAGTTTAAGACAGTAAAACCCTTTCATCTCATTAGTGTTACCGGTGACGGAAAACTTCGAAGCTGGCCGTATTGGAGTCTGAATCGAAAGAAGGAGATTCGATACGCGAAAGACGAAGATTACGAAGCCGATTTTCTGGTCCACTTCAAGGCTGCGGTGAGTGCGCCGCTTCGTTCCGACCTGCCGGTGTGTGCAGACCTTAGCGGCGGTCTGGATAGCTCGGCGATTGTTTGTGTCGCTGATGAATTGATCAATAACGGAAACGTGCCGGCCCCGCGCCTTGAAACTGTCTCTCACGTAACAGACAGCTCACCCACTTCCGACGAAAGGACTTTCATCCGTTACGTCGAGGAACAACGAGGACGCGCGAGCCATCACATAGTTGAAGATGATTATCCGCTGCTCTCGCTACTTTCAGTGGAGAATGCTACGCGCACCCTCAACCCGCTCCTCTTTTGCGCGGCGCAGCATCGCGCTGTTCACAATGTAATGCAAAAGTGTGATGCGCGAGTGCTGCTCTCCGGAATGGGTGGCGATGAGATAACGTGCGCCCACGCGGACCCCTCGCCGCAGTTGGCTGATCTGCTGGTAAGAGGCGAGCTGGTCCAATTGCATTCCAGTCTCAAGGCATGGAGCGCTTATCTCAAGAAGTCATATCCTGAGTTACTGTGGCGCAACGCATTCGTTCCCACGCTCCCGCGGCGGATACAACTGAAATTGAAATCCGTATCACAGTTTCCCACCCTCTTCGCTAAGGACTTTTCCAGGCGAATGCATTTGTTGGACCGCCTTTACGCGGTTGCCGAACCGTTCAAATTTACTTTGCCAAGCGATAGCGACCAGGCACTCGGATTTTGGACGGCTACACGAGGTATTGCTTCAGGAACTCGTCGGGAAATGAGCAAGGTCGACGTTAGCTATCCATTTCTGCACCGGCCCTTTGTTGAGTTCATGCAGGCGATTCCACATACGCAGCGCGTGCGCGTGGGCCAAACCAGATCATTGATGCGACGGTCGTTGATGCGACTGTTGCCGGAGACGATTGCAAAACGCAAGAGCAAGGGAAATCCGCAGGAAGTAATCTCGCGGGCAATTGCGCGCGAGTGGCCACGGCTCGAGTCCCTCTTCGTCGATGCTCGGGTCGTGTCGCGCGGATATATAGATCGAATGGCTCTGCGGTCAACGATTGAAAAATTTCGTTTTGGCTGTGGAACCCATTCGCCGGCGTTGTTGAAAACGCTGGTACTCGAAGTCTGGCTGCGCGGCCTGGAACGTCAGGCCGCGACGGTCAAACAACCTGCTGCTATTCCTCGAGAATACCTGTCTCAAAGATTCGCAGCACAAACGAGGTGAAATCTCGCCTCACAACACGTAACGGGCAGGCAAATTAATTCAATCAGATGAAAGGAAGAAACACCATGAACTACGAAGCCTCCGAAGTATTC
>DATEWS010000827.1:0-2141 GCA_035257785.1 Pyrinomonadaceae bacterium | reverse complement strand
AACGTTGAGACCGCGCTCGATCTCGTCGGCCTGAGCGAACGCATGCATCACCAGCCGCGCCAACTATCGGGTGGTCAGGAGCAGCGTGTCGCAATCGCGCGCGCGATCGTTACCGATCCGGATCTGATTCTAGCCGACGAGCCGACAGGAAACCTCGACGCGCGTTCGGGCGAAGAGATCATGCAGATACTTTCGACTCTGAATCGTGAGTTGAACAAGACGATCATGCTGGTGACACACGATCCGCACGCGGCGAGTTTTGCTTCCGAGCAGCGGCATCTCGAGAAGGGACTGCTGACGGAAATGCCGGAGTTTGCAACGCGACAAGTAACAGTTTAGCCACAATAAGGCACAAAAGGCACAAAACGTTTAATGAATCATATTATGTGCTTTTTGTGCCTTTTTGTGGCTAAGTAAGGGGGATTATGAAATACGTGTTGTTGGTTATAGTGGTTGCTTTTGGTTTAGTCTTGGCGGCGCGCACTAACGCTGGTCCAACGCCGCAACAGGACGTCATTCGTTTAGACGCTCGCATCAGCCAACTCGAACAGCGTTTCTACACGATCGAAAACAGTCTGCGCACTCTCGAACAACAGTCACGAATGACAGGCATGAATCGTGGTGGAAGCGTCACGCCCGACGACGTTGCTCAGCTCCGTTCGGAAATCCAGACGCTCCAGGTCCGCGTCATGGAAGACGAGTGTGCCCTCGCAAAACTGGACGAACGCACGCTCACTCCAACAGCACGTGAAGCGAGGAGAAGGGCAGTGGGCAATGATCCTTGTCGGAACAACTTCGAGTTGCCGCTGCGACCACCCACGCGCTAGGTGTGTGCGATAACTGTGACCGGCGTGCCGTTGAAAGCGGCGGTGCCGCAGAGCGCGTCGATGGCCTGATGGTCCGTGAGGTCGTTGATACTCGCGCCGGCGTGTTGTTGGGCCACCTCCAGCCGGTTTCCGGGACGATCGTGACCCCAGCCGTGCGGAATGCTTACCACGCCCCGCATCATCTCCTCCGACACTTCAACCGGCAACACGATCTCTCCGCTTCTCGAACGCACCAATACGTTTTGACCTGACATCAGATCGCGATCGGCAGCATCATCCGGATGCATGAGGATAGTGCAGCGCTGCTTGCCCTTCACCATCCGCTCACTATTGTGCAGCCACGAGTTGTTGCTGCGCAGTTGTCGCCGCCCGATCAATAACAGGTGACCGTTGGAATCGGGTGTCGCGTCGAGTAGTTTCACCCTGACTCGTTCCAAATCTTTGACGAGAACTTCCGGCGCTAACTCAATTTTCTTGTCAGGCGTTCGCAGTCGTTTTGGTAAGCAGGGCTTCAGTGGACCAAGATCGATCCCGTGCGGAGCTTGCTTAAGCTTTCGCAGCGATAAACGGTATGGTCCAAAACGTAAACCGAGATCCAGGATGCGCTCTGGTCCGAAGAATTGTTTGATGAACTTATTCCTCACGCCTCTCGCGAGACTGCCGAACGCGCCATTGGTGGTCATGCGCGACTGGAGTTCAGCCAGAATCTCCCAATCGTGACGCGTGTCATCTTCCGGTTTGAATAACGGCTGCGAGTATTTCGTCGTGTTACGTACCGCGAGCAGGTGAAACGCAAGATCGTAGTGCCCACGTTCGAGCGAGTTGGTCGGCGGCAGGATGATGTGCGCGTGTCTCGTCGTTTCGTTGATATAGAAATCGATTGACACCATAAACTCGAGACTCGCGAGCGCGCGATCCAACACACGACCGTTGGGTGTCGACAACACTGGGTTTCCCGCGAGCGTAACGAGCGCCTTAATCTGTCCCGGGCCTTCAGTCAAAATCTCTTCTGCAAGCGTTGCGACCGGTAACTCGCCTCCGAATTCAGGCAGCTTCCGCACGCGACTGTGCCAGCGCCCAAAACTTCCGCGGGGCGCCACTGACTCCGGCGCCGAAACTGGATCAAACGCGGGCAGCGTAAACATCGCGCCACCAATTCGATCAAGATTGCCCGTCACGATGTTCAGCACGTTAATCAACCACTGGCACACACCGCCAAACTCCTGCGTGCTGAGACCGATTCTGCCGTAGCACACGGCCGATTGCGCGGCCGCAAATTCTCGCGCGAGCCTGCGTATCTGATGCGCATTTATC
>DATEWS010000826.1:0-3216 GCA_035257785.1 Pyrinomonadaceae bacterium | reverse complement strand
CTGCAGCCGCTTGCCGCAAATGTAATCCATCACCCGCCACAGTTTTACCAGTGCTGTTTGTACCTGCTCGTCATAGTAACGCGTGCGCTTTCTTTTAGTGCTCGACTTGCGCTCCACCACGACGATAGTTTGTTTGTCGGTTTGTACCCGACGTCCTTCATGCCGCAAGACCAGCCGCGCATACCAGCGACTATAACCAGTGGTAGCGATAAACTGGTCCAGAATCTTGCTTTTCTCCTTTTTGCTCGCGCCACGATATTGCCCGGCGGTCGCTTTGCTAACTTCCTGCCTTGCCTTCATCGTTAGCCTCATCAACACCTCCAGTGCCTGTCAAACACTGGAGGGAAACACACTCTATTTCGAGTGGGTTTTTAAATGAGGCAACGAATGCCATTTGGAGTGGGTTTTTGATGAGTCAATTCGAACTCTTGACAATGATCATTAACGGTAATAGGGTCGGGCAACAGTTCTCCACGTTAATTCGCTTAAGTACCCCCAGACGCGTTTATCTCATCGTTCTGCGTCGGCGTGTCCGCGTGCCGCTTGTCGCTTTCTTTAACGTTACGATCAGTTGGGAAGGAGCGGGGTCAATGAGAGATCGTTCGAGATTCATTGTCACGATTGTTAGTGTAGTAATAATGACTGTGATCGCCATCGTCTGCAGCGGTCAAAGAGTACTTGTAACTGCCTCGTCACCAAACGTTCCGGGTCCATCACAGTTTTATCTCCAGCACAATCTCATCTCAGATGGATTTGTGCCTGCGGACATCACACATTCCAATGTTGTTAACGCCTGGGGTCTGGTCTCTGGTCCAACAACTCCGTGGTGGATTGCTAACAACGGAACAGGCACGACCACTTTGTATAACGTTGCGACCGGAACGATCGTGACGGACTTTACCGTTCCCGGCGCGGGTGGTGAGCAGGGTAATCCGACGGGGCTCGTGTTCAACGGCGGCACCGGATTCGTTGTGAACAATGGCGTCGGTTCACCGGCAGCAGCACGATTTATCTTTGCGAGTGAGGATGGCACGCTCTCGGCTTTCAAGGGTGCGCCGATTGTTACGGTGGTTCCAAATGCACAGGCGCCAGCGCATGGTGCGATCTATAAAGGACTCGCGATTGACAGTGCTACCTCCGGCCAGTTCCTTTACGCAACCGATTTCCACAACGGCAAAGTCGACATTTTTGATAGTTCATTCCACCTCGTCACGATACCCGATTCTTTTACAGATCCGAATCTCCCGGCCGGATTCGCGCCATTCGGAATTCAGAACATAAACGGGACGATCTATGTGACCTACGCATTGCAGGATGAAGATAAGGAAGACGATGTGCCTGGTCCAGGAAACGGCTTTGTCGATGCGTATGATACTTCCGGTAACTTGATCCAACGCGTCGCTTCGGCCGGCGAGCTCAACTCGCCGTGGGGTCTCGCACTAGCACCTGAGAATTTTGGTCGGTTCAGCGGTGACTTACTCGTCGGCAACTTCGGCGACGGACGCATTCATGCGTTCGACCCAACACAGCTTACGCTCGCGGGAGAGTTCGAAGCTGTCGGTCTGCTTCATTCTGCGTCAGGAAAACCGATCACGATCGATGGGCTCTGGGCACTTCAGTTCGGTCACGGCGCAAGTGCCAATGGTCCGACGAATACGCTGTTCTTTACGGCCGGACCAGGAGACGAGGAACACGGATTATTCGGATCCCTGGTCAACGTTCCACCTCCAGGCCGGCAATGATCGAGGTAAGATGAGGACTGAACCGTTCGATAAGGGCGGTTCAGATCACTATGAACAGACGGATTCAATTTCTTTCGATAGTTTTCGTGCTGACATTAGCATCCGCTGTCAGCGCGCAGGTTGCTGTGCCGTGCGGGATCGTTGATATCGATGGACCAGCTACTGTGGAGCCGGGAACGCCGTTAGTGTTGAAGGCAAAAGCCGGCAACACTTCGAAGCCGGAATTCAAATGGCGCGTTTCTGCAGGCACGATAATTCAGGGCCAGAACACTGACGAGATAACGGTCGATACTGATGGGCTTGCGGATACGACATTGACCGTTACGGTGGAGTTGATCGGCGCACCGTTAGCTTGTATAGCCTCGGCCTCCACACAAGTTGTCATTTCCCCGTTCCGTTGTGGAATAGCTTTTGATGAATACGGAGACCTCAAGTTTGAAGACGAGAAGGCGCGGCTGGACAATTTTGCTATTCAACTCTTCGGCGATCCGCATTCGCGTGGGCAAATCAAAATGTCTGCGGGTCAGAAAACGTTTGCAAGTGAAGCGGCGTACCGACTTGATCGTGCCAAGTCGTATCTCGTGAACGTTAGAGGAATCGATTCGAGTCGAATCGTTACGCTCGACTGCGGTTTTACTAAGGACCTAACAATCATACTTCGCATTGTTCCGGATGGCGCCACGATGCCCGAGTGCGATCCTTCTGCTCAATTACCTCTCGCAGAAGTGAAGTTCACTAAACCACGTCCGAAGTCTTCAAAGAAACGCCGTGGCTAAAGAGACAAACGATCGGACGAACCTCTACCTTCCTTGTTCCTTAAGATACTTTTCGATCAACGTGCTTAGGTTGTCATCTATTCCGCTTAGCCGGTGAATTATCGTGCCGTCAACGTTGATTACATAGAGTGTTGGGAGTTTGCTGACTCGGTAAGCCGCTGCAACCTGCTCTCCCTTTAGCAGTACGCCGTAGGTGTAGCCGCTCCGCTTCATGAATTCAACGGCGTCACTCTCTTCCCAGGTGTTGAGGCCAAAGACCACTACCCCGCGATTCTTGTACTCCTCGTACACTCTCTGCAGGGTTGGCATGGCCCGGATGCATGGACCACACCAGGTCGCCCAAAAATCCAGCACCACTATCTTCCCGCGGTAATCCGATAAACTGTGCACATTGCCAGCGGAATCGGTCAGTTTCCAATCGGGCGCTGGTTCCCCGAGAGCCAAAAGGGCCGGAGATGCGGGCGGTTCATAATTCGCGATCACGTACCCTTCAGGAACTCGCATGTTGAAAATGGATCTTTCTGTTGGAACGCGCGGCTGCACATTCGAGAGCGTTAGTGCGAACGCTCCAGACCTTCCCTCGTCACTCACAGCTACTTGTTCAACCTTGCGGGGGAGATGATCTTTAACACCTACAAACCACCTTTCCTTAAGCATGCGGCCTTTTTCATTTGCGGCATACTCCACATAGACCACGT
>DATEWS010000825.1:0-5341 GCA_035257785.1 Pyrinomonadaceae bacterium | reverse complement strand
GTAGTCAATGCCGTGGAGTTTGCTCGTCATCCAGAGAATCGAGACGAGCAAAAATACGATCAGCATCAACCATTCGGACCATTTCGGACCGCCCATCGCCCTCAATTCTTCCGAAGCCAGTTCGCTGGCGCCCGGCGTGTGTTTGACTTCGGGTGGAAACACTCGATAAAGCACCCACGGCACAAGCACAAGACAGACGATTCCCGGAACAATGGCGCCGATGGCCCAACGCGCATAAGTGATTTCAATGCCGGTGACTTCCTGTGCGAACCTCGCGATGATGGGATTAGAAGCCTGGCCCGTCAAAAACATCGCACAAACGATCACGTTACATTGGTAAACACTGGCCATCAGAAACGCGCCGAGACGACGTGAGCTCGGGCCCGGCCTCGATTCGTATGCTTCCGCCAGGCTTTTCGCGATCGGAAAGATAATGCCGCCCGAACGCGCGCCAGTTGACGGAATCACGGTCGCCAGCACTGTTTCGGTGGAACCGAGCGCGTAGGCAAGTCCGAGCGAGTGTTTGCCAATGGCTTTGATAAAGAGAAACGCGATGCGGCGTCCCAAACCGGTTTTGATCATGCCGCGGGAAATGAAAAACGCCGCCAAAACGAGCCAGACGACTGGATCAGCGTAACCGGTTAGTGCTTCGTTAATCGTCAGCACTCTAAAGACCGGCAAAGCCGTGACTCCGAGTAAAACAACCGCGGCGCCCGGAATCGGCCGCACAATTGAGCCGGTGATGGTCGCGGCGAAGATTGCGAGTAAGCGCCATGATTGGGGCGTAATACCTGCGGGAACGGGGATCAACATGATGCCGACAGCTACAAGCAGCACAATGCCCCAGCGCAGGAGTCTGCTTCGAAATTCAATCTGATCGGAGGGTTCGGATCCAATTGGTGTCATCTGTGATTTCGCACGTGTAAGTATTTGGCAAACCCAGCGACTAATAGAGGTATTCTAAAGTGCAAGGTCTTCAAAATGGCGGATAAAGCAGAAAAAGTTACGGACAAACAGGTCTATCTAAATCGGCGGCTATTCATCCGGGCGGCGGCTCTGGCTGGAACGGCGACCGCAACCACGCTCGTATATCGTCGTCTCAATCCGCCTCCGGCCGAGCCAGTCAAAGGAGACAAGCTCGAGGAAGTCGCGAAAGCGCCGCAGGCTGAAGCGGTCAAGGAAGGGTTTGCTGTCAGTGATCAGCTAACGCCTTTCGACGCCATTACCAACTATAACAACTTTTACGAGTTCGATACGTCGAAGAGTGGCGTTGCCTACGCTGCGAAAGGATTTGTTACGCGGCCCTGGGCTGTCTCGGTGGAGGGGTTGGTCAATAAACCGAAGGTTTTCGATCTGGATGAGTTACTGAAGTTTCCGCTCGAGCAGCGAGTTTATCGTCTGCGCTGTGTCGAGGGTTGGTCTATGGTGATCCCCTGGATCGGTTTTCCGCTGCACAAACTACTCGAGAAGGTCGAACCGACATCTGCGGCGCGTTACGTAGCGTTTCAAACGTTGTTTGATCCGAACCGGATGCCCAACCAACGCACCGGTGTTCTTGATTGGCCCTACGTCGAAGGCCTTCGTCTCGATGAAGCGATGCATCCGTTAACTATTATGGCGACCGGAATGTATGACGAGACGTTGCCCCCTCAGGACGGGGCGCCGATCAGGCTGGTGGTGCCGTGGAAATATGGTTTTAAGAGCATCAAATCAGTCGTCAAGATAACGCTGGTGACCGATGAGCCACCGGCTACGTGGAACATGCAAGCACCTGACGAGTACGGCTTCTATTCCAACGTCAATCCAAACGTTCCACATCCGCGCTGGAGCCAGGCCACAGAGCGCAGAATCGGCGAATACGGGCGACGTAACACACTGCTGTTCAATGGCTATGGTGACCAGGTAGCAAAGCTTTATCAAGGCATGGACCTGGTGAAGTATTTCTGATGACTGACGTTCGCTTCTTTAAATTGGTGGTGTTTGTGAACGCGCTGGTGCCGCTCGCGCTGTTGTTGTCGGATCTCTATCGCAAGCAGGTCGGTCCCAATCCGCTCGACTTTGCGACTAAAACGACCGGGATGCTGACGTTGATTTTTCTCAGCCTCACGGTCGCAGTGACACCGCTGAGAAAGATTTTTGGCGTCAATTCTCTCGTGAAAGTGCGAAGAATGGTCGGTTTGTTTGCATTCTTCTACGGTTCGCTTCACTTGCTGACGTACATTTGGTTCGACCGTCAATTCAATTTCATTAGTGTTGGGCAAGACGTTGTCAAACGTCCGTTCATCCTCGCGGGCATGACGGCGTTTCTCTTGATGGTGCCGCTGGCTATCACGTCAACGAATAAGATGGTGAAGCGTCTTGGTGGCAAGAGTTGGGCACGATTGCACCGTCTCGTTTACTTCGCTGCGATCGCGGGAGTGGTTCACTTCTGGATGCTGGTGAAGTCTGATACGCGTCTGCCGTTGACATTTGGATTTATCGTCCTATTCCTGCTCGGATATCGCTTGTTCGTTAAGTACGCCCCTGCCCAACAACCCGGCGCAAGTCTCTTTCCGCGCGAGTAAGCTCGTAGTCACGTTTGGGTTCATCGTTTAGAATGGCTCAGATCTTATGGGTCAGGAGCGACGAAGTAACCAGCGTAAGAGACTACTGCTCGAAGCGAAGTGGGAGAGCATGTCGCATTCCCACGAAGCGC
The DNA here is from genome assembly GCA_035257785.1 of Pyrinomonadaceae bacterium. GTDB lineage: Bacteria > Acidobacteriota > Blastocatellia > Pyrinomonadales > Pyrinomonadaceae > PSRF01. The sequence continues at coordinate 2,646 of DATEWS010000825.1, read as the reverse complement.
GAGTCGACGACGTCAGCCTGGGAGGTTGTTTCGTAAACACCTACGGGCGCGTCGAGTCAGACGAAGAAATAAGCCTGCAAATACAACTGCCGTCGGGCGAATGGGTGCGGCTGAAGGGGCGAGTGGCCTCGTACCAGCCGGGCGTGGGTTTCGGGATTGCGTTTACCTCACTCAGCAAACAGGAAACGGCAGTTCTAAATGAACTGATTGCCACAACCAAAGAGCGCGAGATTTAGTGCTTTTTGCGGTGCTCATCGTAAAAGAGAATGCTGAACACAAGCACAAGGCCGGCAGCGGCAGCAAGCAGGAAAAAGATCATCGCGAGTCCCGGATAACCAAAGATGCGAAACGAGGTCTCGACTCGCATCAACATCGCCGCACCAACAATCAGCGCCGCCACGACCAAGCCTAAAGTGATTCGGTTTGCGACCTTCTGAAGTCCTTCGAGAACCACCTTCTCGTCTATCGCATCCACTTTGAAGCGGAGATCGTTGTTTCCGGCTGCGTCGAGAATTTTGTTGACCCTGGTCGGAAGTTTCTCCGCGAACTCCTTAAGGTCAACAACACTCGACAACAGATTGTTTGGCGCAACACTCCTCAGGATGTTTCGCTGCAAAATCTCGTTGGCGCGTTCGCGAATGATGATGTTCGGATCGAAGTGTGGATCGAGCGTGTAGACCACTTTGTCCAGGTTCAGGAATGCCTTTGCGACCATTGTGAATTCGGGCGGCAAACGGAACCAGCAATCGGCAGAGATCCTTGTTATCTCCAGCGTCACCTTGCCGGCATTCAGCCGACTGAGGATCGCGTCAGAATTATCAGCAACAAGATCGGTGATACGGCGCTCGAAAGCTGCGCGATCGAACCCCTCCTTTTCTTCACCCATTTTGATCGCGGCCTGAGCTGCCATTTCACCTCTGCCTTCGCTGATCGCCAGCATTAGTCGCAAGAGATTGTCCTGGAACGTTCGCGTCATGCGCCCGACCATGCCGACGTCAAGCAAAGCAATGCGATTGTCGTCGGTGATAAAAACATTGCCAGGATGCGGATCGGCGTGAAATAGACCGTCGATTAAAAACTGCTTGAGATAAGCACGGAATAGCTCGTCGGCCAGCAGACTGCCGTCGATTTCAAGAACGCGCAGAGGGTTCAATGCGGTGATCTTTTTGCCGGCAATGTACTCCATCGTCAAAACCCGCGAAGTGGTGAAGTCATCGACTGGCTCGGGAACGACTATGTTTTCGAACTCTGCAAGGTTTTGTCCGATGGTGTGCAGGTTGTTCGCCTCGATCGTGAAGTCGAGCTCGCGCAGCAAACTTTTTCTGAGATTGATCAGCATGTTTTCGAACTCGTAGCGACGGCCGAGTTCTGTATGCTGGTCAAGAAAGTGTGCGATCTCATTTAGCGCTTCGAGGTCGCCGACAATGAGATCGCGTATATCGGGTCGCTGGACCTTTACGACCACTTCCCTGCCGTCGCGCATGTAGGCGCGATGCACCTGTGACAACGAGGCTGCTGCTAGAGGAGTTGGATCAAAGTCGGCGAAAGCTTTGGAGATCCTGACGCCGAGTTCACCGGAAACGATTCGCTCGACTTCCTCGAACGCGAAGGGCTCAATCTGATCTTGCAAGCGGGTCAGGGCGTCGAGATATGGGCCAGGTAAGAGATCAGCGCGAGTCGAGAGTAACTGGCCCAATTTGATGAACGTTGGACCAAGCCTTTCGAGGTCTTTAGCGAGTTCCTCAGCCGGAGCAGCTTCGGTCTTCGCCAAAATTTCGTCGGGCAGGAGACTACCTTCGAGTCCTGCCACGCTGATCAAATCTGAACGACCATACTTGATCAGCAGCATCGCTACGTCTTTGTAGCGCTTCAGTCGCTCCGGTTTTAAAGAGACTACCATCGGGATTCACCACAAGCAGGTTGAAGATCAGGGGGCGGGAAATAGGGGAATGCTCGCCGGCTATTTATGTAGATAGCGTTTGTCGCGTAAGCAACAGAATTATAACGTAAAGTTCACAGGCTGGCCCATGTCGGCCGTGTCTTATTGAGACGAGCTTGCCCTCGCTCGGTTCGCTGCTGCGGTATCTATTGCTTGCTTTAAGCCATCCGCGCTCAACACCTGTAGCTGGACACCGTTTACGAATATCGTCGGGGTGCTGCCAACTCCATACAACTCACCGTCTGTTACGTCTTTCTCAACTTCGGTCGCATAAACGCCGCGATCGAGCGCCGCGTCAAAACGCGCCCGGTCCAATCCGAGATCACTTGCATACTTCTTCAACGAAGGCGTATCGAGAGCCTTTTGATTTTTGAAGAGCACAGAAATGTATTCAAAAAACTTTCCCTGCGCGTTAGCAGCATTTGCAGCCTCAGCCGCCTTGCGCGCCCATTCATGCTGGTTCAGTGGAAAATCTCGCACGACAAAGCGCACTTTATTGCCGTATGACTTCAACACCTCTTCAAGCACTGGATGCATCGCAGCACAGGCAGGACACTGAAAGTCAGTAAACTCCACGATAGTGACCGGCGCATTTACATCTCCACGTGCTGGATCGTCGTCCACACTGACGTTCTGAACTGGCTGCGGCGGCTCGGTCATCAACCAGCGTATATCTGCACCTTTGCGGAGTCGCGCTGACAAGTCTT
>DATEWS010000824.1:0-2759 GCA_035257785.1 Pyrinomonadaceae bacterium | reverse complement strand
CAGCTATGACCGAACGCCAGATCGATTGGTATGGGCGGTACCGATATCACATGAGGGAGGTGAACGGCTGGTCTATGTAGTTGGTCAAACCGTTTACACGCCGCCCGCAGGCGATACATTCGGCTGACCATTCGACACCAGGTTCTGTTGGAGGCGGCGATCGGAATCGAACCGATGAATAAAGGGTTTGCAGTCTTTCTGCGTGAAGGCAAGGCGCATTTAATCTCGCGACGTGGACTGCGTCAACTCAATCGGTAAGACGGCGTTCGCAACCGAACGCAGACTTCTTGTATGGCTTTGGACATACTGAAAAGTAGAACATTCTTCTCGGTCGTTGCGCTGTATTGGTTGATATTGTGTCCGTTTAATTCATGTGGAAGGATCGTAGTTGGCGATAGTAGCGGTCATCAGTCGTTGAATCGGCAGGTAGATGTTACCCAAGCGGAGACAATGTTGGATCTCTTGCGATCTTCAGTTTGTGGTCAGGCTGACCCTCATCTCATCGAGTCTGTGCTTAATGCTCACGGCACCGCTTTGATTATTAGTCAGCAGAATATTTCCAGAACTGTGACGAGAGAACAGTATAGGACGCTGCTCTTAGCCTTGAGCTGTGACCAATTGCCGGACATCGCACCTGTTGATGCAAGTGAGCGGGCGCGGCGCGGTGTAGAAGGATTGCGAAAGGACGTATGGTCTGCCCTGCGCTGGGGAAGAACGAATACCACTCTTCTTGCTGAAAGAATTGAAGAAATCAAGCGGCTCGACTTATCGCGTAAAGCTGTCGCTTTGGCGACTCAATTCTTACCTGAAACAGTCAAGCTATCGCCAGATCTTTATGTAGTGGTGGGCGGGCGTGCAGGTGCAGCCGCGCCGGAAGATCATGAGATATATTTCGACGTTCTCGCCACAAGCTATCGAACCGCGAACGGGACATTGCAATATCCAGCCCCTGCACAAATTGTCGAATACTTTGCTCACGAGATACACCACATCGGGCTGTCGCAAATCATAAATCGAACGCGCCGTCATCTGCGGCTGAATAATCAAGAGCAACGTGCTTTCGACTTCGTTACGGCACTTGTCATGGAAGGTAGTGCGTCGTACTTAATTAACGGACACCGTAGCCTGGAGGTGATGCGCCGTGACCTTCAATTTACAGAGAACCTTAAGAAGGGAGATGAGCTGTTAAAGCTCACTGAACAAATCTTGAAATCTGTGCTTGAAAGTAATCTCGAAGGCGAAGCCTATGAAAAGGCTACCACGCCATTCTTAGGTTCCGGCTGGCACTGCGTTGGCGCTATTATGCTTGAGACAATAGATAAATCAGGCGGATTGAGAATGGTGATGGAAATATTGCGCGATCCGCGAAAGCTGTTCCGTGCTTACGATCGAGCGATAGCTAAACTTAAATTAACGCCGAGGCAGAAGTCGTTCGACAAGGCACTAGCTAAAAGGATTTCGTCGCTGGGCATAGTTGACTGAAAGCCCTTTCGCACTCACGAATCAAGTATCACATTTGCCGTAATCGAAACTTTTTGCACAGTTAAGGGCTATTTCTGCACAGTGCGTGACCAACTTACAGTGGTCCATCATCTTGCTAAGTTGTTGAAGGGTTGAATGTTGGTTTTGGAGGCGGCGATCGGAATCGAACCGATGAATAAAGGTTTTGCAGACCTCTGCCTTACCACTTGGCTACGCCGCCATATCAGCAAGAATAAAGGAAGAAGGCGGAAAAGATGAAGCAGTCCGCCCTTCATCCGCCCGCCTTCATCCTGATTCGTGGAGCGGGAGACGAGACTTGAACTCGCGACCCTCGCCTTGGCAAGGCGATGCTCTACCACTGAGCTACTCCCGCTTTGAGCAGCGTCGATTCTAATGATTCGATTCGTGTTGTCAAGCGAAGGCGGTGGTGGACTTTCGGCTCTCAATCCACAGATTACGCAGATTTCATTAACAGAATCTGTGTAATCTGTGGATACGAGATTCTAAACCAACAAACGGTGCAACGTCAGAGGGGATAGCCCAATGCCATTGCACCGTTGTTTTAACCCTAAGTCTCACGCCGGTACCGACGCGTGACCGTCGAGTCTATGTACTGCAGTCTAAGCGCGAGCACGATCCGCGTCAACCAAACCATGAAAGATAAAACACGCCCGGTTGACATCCGCCACTAAGTCTAATAAGTTGCCGATGTTCAACTTCTTGAACCATCCCACATAATTTTGAATTCGTCGCCGTTCGCGGAGGAGCCTACCATGAGAGCCCACAAAGGATTCCGTCTTGCCTTCGTACTCCTGCTTTTTGTTAGCACCGGTGTTGCGCAAGAGAGTTACAAGAAGCCGCCGAAGGAAGTGCTCGACATTCTGAACGCGCCCGTCACACCAAATGCTTTCGTGAGCCCGGCGCGCGACAACATACTATTGCTGACGGGACTTCGTTATCCGCCGCTCGCTGACCTGTCGCAGCCGATGCTTCGACTCGCAGGCCGCCGCATTAATCCCGCTTCAAACTCGCCGCATCGTTTTCAGTATTCAGTGGCAATGAGTTTGAAGCGAATTGCTGATGGCTCCGAAGTAAAGATCGATGTTCCGCCGGGTGCAAAGATTAACGGCGTCGAGTGGAGCGACGATGGGAAACACTTTGCGTTTTTAAATACGACTGCGAATCGAGTCGAGCTCTGGGTGGGCGACGCGACCACAGGAAAGATCCACAATCTCAAAGCGATCACGATCAACTCAGTGCTCGGTAATCCTTTGGCG
>DATEWS010000823.1:0-4044 GCA_035257785.1 Pyrinomonadaceae bacterium | reverse complement strand
CTGTGCCTGGACTTTCTTGCGCATCTCGGTAATCGCACGTTGCGCCGCGACTCCGAGGACTTGCGACAAGCTGAACGATGTCAGCGCTTGAACGATTGTTGCGGCGCCTGCTGCGAGCGCGATCTTCCAAAGAAAGTCTGTGCGGCCCTGACCGATTACTACGTCGATCAGGTACTTCGTCGAAGCAGGCAACACAAGGCCCATCGCTTGATTGACGATCATCAGTCCAGCGCCCAGCATCAGGCGACGGCGATGCGCCCAGACTAATTCACGCGCATCGGACCACGCGGACGACCAGCGTATTTTTCTTTTAGGTTCAGGCATCAGTTCGGCTTTGCCTCAACATTCCTCAGACTTTTGTCATTGTATCGTGAGGACGACCTTCCCGAAGGTTTCGTTTGACTCAAGACGTCGATGAGCGTCCTGGACCTTCGCGAGTGGAAGGACAGAATCGATCACCGGCTTGATTGCTCCGTTCGCAAGTAGCGGCACAACATCGGACGCGAATGCGTTCGTGATTTCGATCTTCTCCGCCAAAGATCGCGCGCGGAGCACCGTGCCGATGACATGAAGACGTTTGCGCAGGATCTGATAGAGGTCGACGTTAGTCTTACCACCGGCGACTCCCCCAATGAGTATGATTCGTCCCTTCATCGCCATCGCTTCAAGGCTCGCCGAAAAATATGGACCACCATTGAGATCGAGTACAACGTTAAATCCGCTGCCGCCAGTCACCTTCTCCGCAAACGCAGAAAGCTCGTCTAATGCGCATCCTGACTCGAGTCCGAAAGCTTTCGCGCGCTCGATCTTGTCCGGCGTGCGAGAGGTGCCGAAGGCACGACCGCCCAGAGCCCGAACAATTTGAGTTGCTGCCAGCCCGACGCCGCTACCAACCGCATGTATCAGTACGTTTTCTCCGGCCTTGAATCCTGCTTGTTGAAGTGCGTCGTATGCGGTTATGAAGACTTCGGGAATCGCGCCTGCGTCAGACGAATCCAGGTTCGACGGCACTGCGGCGACTGCGTCTTGATGAGCCGTCACAAACTCGGCATGGGCGCCGCCGCCCGTGATCCCCATCACTCGATCACCTTTACTCCAGCGCCTTGCGTCTGTGCCCAACTCAGCCACTTCGCCCGCAAACTCCAGTCCGGATATGTTTTGAGGAGCGCCGGGTGGCGGAGCATAACCACCTGCTCTTTGAAGCAAGTCTGCGCGATTGAGCGCAGAGCTACGCACGCGCACGAGAATCTCATCCGGCCCGGGCTGCGGAGTTGGAACGTCCTGAATTTCCAGCACCTCAGGACCACCGAAACGAGTAATAACAACAGCTTTCATAATGGGTCCCGGCATTATACAGGAGACCGCATGTGCATATTGGAACCTAAGTGCAAACTCGGTGTCTAAATGTCATCCAAACCCGAACCTGCGGAAAATGCGTCAACGGAGATTGACTATGACTTCAAATAAACAACTCATCGTAGCCATAGGAATGACTCTTTCTTTTTTCACCGTCAGCGTTTGCGCGCAAGGCAGTGGACCGAAACTGAACCGTTTTTCCACTGAGGGAATTTCGTTTGAGTATCCAGCCGGATATTCAGTCAGTGATGAGAGCACAACAGAAACACAGGAATTCATCATCTCGCGCTGGCGCGCGGCGCGAAATTCTCACCCACAAAGCTTTACGGACAGCCAGTTAAAGTTAGCGGCGTTATCCAGTACAACTTCGTGTCATGGTAAGGGCCGCGGTAACTAGCTAGCAAAACTACCGAGTCTCAAACATTTCGCGTGAGCTACGACAATATGTCGCCTGCTCACGCGAAACGTTTTTCATGTTTCGCCTCATATAAGTTGGAAACGTCTGATGAAAGACTTAAAGGCGAAAGCCCTCACGAAAGGATAGGAGTATGAGTCCGGAGACTTGGTCGAACCTTCTTTATACTTACGGCCCGTACGCCATTCTGATTCTCTTGGTCGGCGTGATCGCAAGACAAGTTTATTCGGGGTGGCAAAAGGCAGACGTCAACAACAAGCGACAACAGACATTCTTTCTCCTGCTTAACGGAATGACCTGGCTGATGATTTTCGCCGTTGTTGTTTTCTCGATATATGCCTGGTCGGTCGTCAATCTTAGCCGGCGGCCGCAGATCGAGGGAACCATTGAAAATCTTTCGAACGTGGAAATACTCGGCACTACGTCTGCCGATCTTTTTCTCCACAAGAAGCCCAAAGGCGGCGGTTATTCAGACTACGACTTGCTGCTGATTAATAAAGAGCAGAAACCGTTTGCCGATGGCGTGAAGGTTAAATTGATAATACAAGCGCCGCGCCCGAACTCACGGGATGACGACCTTTATGAGTACGAGCTTCCAATCCGCTCAGACTATTACAAGAGCGGAGTATGCTTAAAACGGCGGCAAAACAAGCTATATCTTGATCACAATAATCAAGAGACGGAGCTGCTGGGTGGGCTGCTTCAGAGCGACGCACTGCCTAGTGAAGTTCAGTCGAAGGTTGTGACGCCAAACTCAACCCTGATTAATGCGGTGTGGAATCTCGTGCCGACTGCTTATGCTCAAGCGGAGCAATACGCCAAGCCGGCCAAGCCATCGTTCTCGAGTTATGAGTTTACGGTCGGTTTGGAATCGCCGGATGCAATCGTGCGGCGGAAGACGAGATATGCGCTCTCGATTCAAGATCAAAACGTTGCAATTCCGTGGATTGATAGCGTTCTTAAAGATAAGGCAAGCAGCTATCGCCTGCGTCTCGGCGTGATGGTGGCGTTGAACAACATGCCGAACCTTCACGCTGAATCGCTGTTGCCGGCGACGAAAACGGCCATCCAAAACTCTTTGAACGATCCTGATGATACGCTTCGCAATGAAGCTCTTGGGTTGGCGAAAAGATATAAGTTGATCCCGGTCATTGTTTATGAGCACTTCGACTTTTCGGGGAGATCACAAGCCTACGGGCCGGGGATATATCGTGCCGACAAAGCACAGTTGGGTAGTTTGCCCAACGACTCAGCTTCATCCGTCAGTATCGCGGAAGGCTTTGGCATTCGTTTGTGCGAGAACGAAGGGAACGGGAATGGTGGCGGGATGTGTGAAACACTGGTGAAACCCGGAAATCAGAGTCTGTCATGGGGACCAAAGGGCGTCGCCGACAAAGTTTCATTCATCCAGGTCTTCAGCCTCACCAAAAGAGACTAGAGCTATAAGGAGGCACATCCGCTCAAAGTCGAAGACACCACGGGCTTGTCCCGTGGTGTTTTTCATGCTGATCGCTATACCTAATGGACTTTTGTGCAAAGCCGCGAAGGAGCGATCAACAGCAAAGACCAGCGCATTTGAGCAAAGCTATGAAAGATCGTTCGTCTCAGGTTTCGCAGGATCGGTGCGAGTCGCTGGCAAGCAAATCACATTGGAAAATTCGAATTAATGTTCAAAACAGTTGTCTTACTAATCATCTCAAACATCTTTATGACGATTGCCTGGTATGGCCACTTAAAATACAAAACCAAACCGTTGCTGGTAGCGATTGTGGCCAGCTGGTCCATTGCACTCTTCGAATACATCTTTCAAGTTCCTGCGAACCGGATCGGAGCGCAAACTTTCACTGTCACACAACTGAAGATCATGCAGGAGTGCATCACCCTGACCGTCTTCACGGTTATTGCTTATTTGTTGTTCGGACAATCAATACGGTGGAACCACGTCGTTTCCTACCTGCTGCTGGTCGGAGCGGTCTACTTCTCTTTTGCGTTTTAGTGGCAACACAACAGTGCAGCGTTATAGTGTGCCAATGGCCAGAATAAGATCCTTGTATTCTCCTCCCGCACGAGGAAGTATTGCCGACGATCGCAGTGTTCCTATTTGCAAGGGCCGCAGTGTGCATAAGCATTGTCTCGCTGTTGCGACGAAGTGCCCTGCAAAAGTCAGAATTGACTTGGAAGAAGTCAGTACCGTAGCGCGGTAGCGTCGGGTCACTCTCACGCATCAATATTCTTACGAAATTAATAGGTCCAGCTATGACCCGACGCTATCG
>DATEWS010000822.1:0-2133 GCA_035257785.1 Pyrinomonadaceae bacterium | reverse complement strand
GATATTTGCGTCGAGCGAAATGACATTGATTGTCGTGTCGATTGCCATCGGCGTTCGTGCTCGAAATGGATCTGCATGGACATTGAGGTTGAAAGAGTACTTGAGGCCATACGTCGGAGATTGACTTAGCGCCTTTGCGTGAACTTTGCGGCTTTGCGTGAAATATTTCTCGCAAAGGCACAAAGTTTAGCAAAGGCGCAAAGAAGAGAATGCGAAGAGGCGGAACCTGGATTCAGCGTTGGCGAGTGCCGCTCGGTTTTCTGTGCGGCGCGGCGTTCATCTTCTTCGCGCATCCGACTCCCAAAGCTCTCGCGATTGGCGCGTCTGTTTCTCTGTTAGGCCTGGCGTTGCGCGCGTGGGCTGCGGGCCACATTCGAAAAAATGCGCAACTCGCAACCTCAGGTCCGTACGCGTTCACACGCAACCCGCTTTATCTCGGCAGTTTCCTGCTCGGTCTCGGATTTACGATCGCGTCAGGTCGAGTCGTCCTGGGACTGCTGTTTGCCGCACTCTTTCTTGGCATCTATTTACCGGTGATGCGCGTCGAAAGCTCGACAATGGCTGAGCTCTTTGGCAACGAATTTGAAACATACCGGCGAGCGGTGCCGCTCTTCTTCCCCCGACTTACACCGTTTCGCCAAAACGAGTCGGCGGAAAATAGATTCGATGGTACGCTTTATCTTCGGTACCGCGAGTACCGCGCCGCGCTCGGACTTGTCATCGCGTGGAGTCTGCTACTAATCAAAACGTATTACTTCTGAATTTCACCCTTGCGAAAAGTAAAAACCATCATCGTAATTTTCGTGCTCGCATTTGCGACCAGTATCGCCGCGCGCGCGCAACGCGTTGAGTCCAACGCAAGACATTTCGAGCTCGGCGAAGAACTGCATTTTGAGGCGGAGTTCTCGCGTGCACTGTTACGCAAGATTGACGTCGCGGATCTTAAGTTTCGCGCGGCTCGCACGCCGGTCGAAGCTGCCGGATCAAAACCATACGCGTTAACTTTCAACGCTGACGTTGCGAGTAAGGGCTTCTTTGCGCGCCTGTTCAATCTGAAGTTTCGCGAACGTGTCGAGTCGACAGTCGAACCAATCTCCTTTACGGTTCAAAAGACGACGATTCTCGACGAACAAGGCAAACGCGTCCGCACGACAGAATCAACGTTCGATCGTTCGCAGGGAAAGATGACGTGGACTTCGCGCGATCCAAACAATCCCGATGCGGAACCGCGTCATGCGATCACCGACTTCTCCGGCCAGTTGCAGGACGTGCTCTCAGCAATTTACTTCATACGCACGCAACCACTCGCGGTCGGCAAAAGTTTCGAAGTCTTTGTTGGTGATGGCGGCCGCGTTTACAAGATTCCGGTGAAAGTCGTCGAGAAGAAGCGCATGAAGACGATTCTCGGGCGCGTTGACGTACTGCGTGTGAATCCGGAGTTGTTTGGACCAGAGCGATTGATAGACGACGAGAAAGGCGAGTTCTCGATCTGGATCACTGACGACGCGCAACACATTCCGGTCGGCGGACGGGTGAAGACTGACTACGGCACGTTCGACATCAAACTAAAACGCATCGTCAACAAACCCACTTAACCCGCGCGATAGTCCCATGCCGGTTCCGTTAATCATTGGTCACCGCGGCGCCTCGGCCGTGGCTCCGGAAAACACTATGGCCGCGTTTCGCGAAGCGATCGCTGTCGGCGCGGATGGGATTGAGTTTGACGTGCGGCTAGCAAGCGACGGTGTGCCGGTGGTTATTCACGACAGCACGTTGCGCCGTACGGGCGGCGTGAATCAGCGCGTCGCCGATCTAAGCTGGCAGGAGCTTAGTAAAGTTGATGTTGGTGGTTGGTTTCGGCCTGGATCATTTGTAAATGAAACGGTTCCAAGCCTGCGCGAGTTGTTTGATCTGTTTCAATCGAACAACGCGTCGTTGTATCTCGAAATGAAGTGCGACTCGCCCGCAGAATACAGGCCGTTGGCTGAAGCGTGTTGCGAGTTGATAAATGAGTACGCTTTTAAGGAACGAGTCGTGGTTGAGTGCTTTGAACTGCCTGCGCTTAAGATTCTTAAAGAGATCGATTCAGAGATCAAAACAGCGGCACTCTTCGATCGCGTGTTCACGGAACAA
>DATEWS010000821.1:0-3503 GCA_035257785.1 Pyrinomonadaceae bacterium | reverse complement strand
ATCACGGTCCATGCGAGTTAGAGCTCGTCGTCGAAAATCAGTAGCGTTCTTCATCACGCTGGGCGCGTGCCTCGTCGCACTCGCCGTCGCGTTGAATGTCGGTTGGATAATTCTCAACTGGCGTGAAGTGGCGCTGCTGATTTTCGGCATCGTCTTCTTTATCGTGCTGATCTTCGGTGTCGTACTCAACACTACTTTTCTCATCCGTGAGATCAGGCGCAACGAACAACACGATGCGTTCATCAACGCTGTCACTCACGAACTGAAAACGCCGATCGCATCGATTCGTCTCTATCTCGAGACGCTAAAAACGCGCGAAGTCGATGAGGCACAACGTCGCGAGTTTTACAACATCATGCTCGCCGACAGCGAACGATTGCTGCTGACAGTCGAACAAGTGTTGCGGGCCGGTCGTACCGGAATGAAGCGGCGACGGATCACGAAATCCGTGATCAATCTCGGGGAGATGGTCCAGGAATGTCTGGAACTGACGCGCGTGCGTTACGGGCTGAGCGAGTCGGCACTGATTTACAACGCGTCGCCGGAAGTGAGCTCCGCGAGAGTTTCGGGCGACATTGACGAGTTGCGCGCGGCGTTCTCGAATCTGTTGGACAATGCCGTGAAGTATTCGCACAAAGAAGTAGAGGTGTCGATTTCAGTTTCGGCGCTGGATGAGAAGCGAATCGCTGTGCGCGTCGCGGACAAAGGCATTGGCATTCAGAGCGCGCAATTAAAACGGATCTTCAAACGCTTTTATCGTGTGCCCGGTCGTTTCATGGCGCGTGTTAAGGGCACGGGCCTGGGTTTGTTCATCGTTCATTCGGTGGTGACGAAGCATGGTGGTCGCGTGTTTGCGGAGAGCGCCGGTCTCGGCCACGGCAGCACGTTCACCGTTCATCTGCCAAGGGTTAATTGATCATGAGTTCCGTCCTGATAGTTGAAGACGAAAAACATCTCGCCGATGGCCTGCGCTATAACCTGAAGGCCGAAGGTTATGAGGTTGAGACGGTGGGTACTGCCGAAGAGGCGCTGCCGCTGCTGAGTGACGATGGTAAGAGTTTTGACGTGGTTGTGCTCGACGTGATGTTGCCGGGCATGGATGGTTTTTCACTTGCCTACAAGCTGCGTTCGCAGGGACGTTTCGTTCCGATCCTGATGCTGACTGCGCGTGGCCAGGCGGAAGATGTGTTGCGCGGATTCGAAGCGGGTGCTGATGATTATCTGCCGAAGCCGTTTGAGCTCTCAGTGTTGCTGGCGCGGATCAATGCGCTGTTGCGTCGTCGTGAGTGGCTTCAGAAAGATCGCGATCGGATAGCGCAGAATGGTGAGTCGAAGGTGTTTGATTTCAGCGGTAAGACGATCGACTTCGAAGCGCTCGAACTGCGCTCAGGCACGCAGACCGTGCATCTTACCCTCATGGAAGCGGACCTGCTGCGTTACTTGATTAATCATGAAGGCAAGATCGTTTCGCGGAGTGTGATACTCGAAGACGTTTGGGGACTGCGCGAAGATACGGATACGCGCGCGATTGATAACTTTATCGTGCGCCTGCGGAAGTATATCGAGGACGAACCCTCCCGCCCGCGCCACCTGCTGACGGTCAGAGGCGTTGGTTACAAGTTTGTAGCACAAGCGTAGCCGCGGATGACACGGAAAAAATCCGGATTTCATTCCGTGTCAGCCGCGGTTAAATTTTCTAACTTTCCGCGATGATCAGCGAGGCTTTGACGCCTAACACGTCCGAGAAGTCTTTTGAATAGAGCGAACTCACCTTACGCACGCGCGCGATCTTCTCCACTAATTCTTCATTAGAGATAAATCCATTCTCAGTGTGCGCGATGGCCCAGGTGGGAATGTGCGACGCGGTGCGCAGTAGATCTTCGACGAACCCGAGATACTGCTGCTTGCTCTGCACGCGCGAACCGAGTCGCGCGCCGCGCGCTCTTTCGAGATCGAGCCAGAAGTCGTCGCTGCCACGCAGCCATTCTTCACGCCACGTGGCGATCGGATCCCGCACGCTGCTCGCCTGAGTAATCGGAATCGGCAGTCGCAGGAACAACAGATCTGTGTGATGACGCTCGGCAACAAAGTTGCGCACGTCCTGATTTGTACTCACGTTACGCATCCCGTTGTCGTGGGGCGCCGGCAAACAATCAAGCAGACGGCGAAACACGTCAGGCAACGAGAACGGTGTGCGCAAATTGCGCGTCTGTTCGTTGAACGAGAGCACGTAATCGCCCGTCATCATTCCCGCAGTGAGCGCGAGCGCACGTTTATAAGACTCGAGATGTTCGGCGTTGAAGCGCAGATTATCAAACCACCAGGCGTCAGTTTCGTTGAACCATTTGAGCAACGCAGTGTTCTCGAGCTTTTCGCGTGGAACGTATGCGTCGTCGAGCAGCGTGTTGAGATCGTCTTCGTCGAGCTCTTCGGTGTTGTTCTCGATGAGGGCAAAGGCCTTGGTGTAGGACCACAGCATCGGATCGTTCGCCGCGATGCGAACTTTCCAATTCTTCAGACGAGCGCAGATCTCGCCTTCTCCGGTGAACGGCAGTGCCACTGAAGTAAACTTCAGCCGCCGGAGCACGCCAAGTTCAAATGCCAGCCAACCGTTTGTGAACTGCATACGCTCTTCTTAAAACGACGAAAACATATCCCATGCCTGAGCCGGTCGTGGTTCTTCAACCGGCTCGTCGGGTTCAGTCTTTGCAAACGACTCCAACTCGGGAAGTCCGTCGAGCTTCAAAAAAACATTTACGACACTCGGGTCGAATTCGATACCGGCACGATCGATGAGTTCGCGTCGTGCTGCTTCAACTGTCAGTGCAGCGCGGAACGGCCGTGCGTCAGTGAGTGCTGCATACGAATCGACTACGCGCAGAATTCTCGCGGCGAGTGGGATCTCTTCACGTCTGAGCGCATCGGGATAACCGGCGCCGTTCCACCACTCGTGATACCAGCGCACCAACAGTTGTGCCGCGCGATCGGCGCCGACTCGCGACGCTTCGCGCTCGCCAATAACTGGATGGCGCGCAAGATCGAGTCGCTCTTCCGCCGACAACACACCGGTCGCCTGAATGTAATCGCGCTCCATCGCCACTTCACCCAGATCGTGCAACAACGCCGCCGCATACAACGATCCCCGATCGTGTCGCGCAAGATGAAACTCCTGCGCGATCTCGTCGGCAATCACGGCGACGCGCTGCGCGTGCGGGTTATCGTAACGTTCAAACTTGTCTACCGTCTTCGCAAGCTGTATGAACGCCTCCGCCGCAGCTTTGTCGATTAACTCTGTTGTCTGAATGGCGACCATCGCTGCCCGATTCTAGCAAATTATCCGCGCCTTACTTTAATGCCTCCAACAACTCGCGCGCCTTGCGATTATTCGGATCGGCGCTGATCGCGCGTTCGGCTTCGCCTTTTGCACGCAACTTCAATCCGAGATCTCTGTACAGCGTCGCCAGCATTACTCGATATTCAGCATTCTGCGGATCGAGTTTAAT
>DATEWS010000820.1:0-7859 GCA_035257785.1 Pyrinomonadaceae bacterium | reverse complement strand
TTGACCGGACCCTACCGCGTTACGGTACTGACCCGGTTCAAGTCCGTTCTCAAATCATGCGTGCAATGAATTCGGCGGAACGGAAGGCTAGCGCCATGATTGTCAGCACCGGATTGAATCCGCCGTTAGTTACGTGAAGCGATCCATCCACGACGAACAAATTGTCGTGATTGTGAACGCGGCCCCACTCATCGGTCACTGAAGTCTTCGGATCATGGCCCATCCGGCAAGTGCCGGCTTGATGCTGTCGACCGCTCAAAATCAAACCCGGCTGCGTACTCCAAACCTTTTCACAACCACTGGCACGCAACCATTCCTCGCCACGCTCTCGCATGAACTCAGCAGCTGCGACCGTAGCGCGATGTGTCGTGCCGCTAAGACGCGCCACTGGAATTCCCCACTTGTCGCGAACGGTAGTGTCAACTACGACACGTCCTTCAGGATTCGGAATATCCTGTACTGGACCACGCACGTGCATTACACGAGTGTAGTTGTCGCGCATGAATCGTTTGTTCTCGATGCCCCAGCGCGGCAGATCGGGTGGCAATGAGTCGTACCAGAAGTCTATTGGCGGCTTGATGAAGTCATCTGCAAGCATGCCGCCGCCGGTGATGCCGGGATTGTCGTGATTAAACTGCGTGGTCGCGATCGTTACGCCTGGTCCAACGCCGTTGAAGACTTTCGTCGGAGATATTCCGTACGCGCGCGGGTACAGATGGCCTTGCAAGTTACGTCCGACTTGATCGTATTCATTTCCGAGTCCGGACGGATGCAACTGAGAATGAGAATTCAACAACAGACGTGCAGACTCGATCGCACCGGCGGAAACGATCACGGTCCTGGCGCGCGCTGTTTGTCGTCGCGGTTCGCCTGAGGAGTTGTCGAGGTATGACACGCCAGTGACATTACCTCGTTCGTCAGTTTCGATGACCTCGGCGATCGTCTCCGTTTTGAGTTCGCAGTTGCAGGTCGCGAGTGCGCGCGGAATCATCGTGTTCTGCGTGCCACTTTTCGCGTCGGTTGGGCAAGCGAAACCGACGCAGTATTTGCAGCCGATGCAGGCTGAACGTCCGCCGTATGGCTCGGTGTTAATCAAAAGGGGAACCGGCGTGGTTACCCAGCCGAGTTGTCGCGCGGCGTTCTGTAGAGCCACGGTCTGTGGGTTTGCGCCGACGGGTCGCAACGGATAGTTTCTTTTGCGAGGAATTTGATGTTGGATCGAATCGCCGTCACCCGCCGCGCCTAACTCCCATTCTGCACGTTCATAGAACGGCTCCAACGTTTCGTAAGAGATGGGCCAATCAGCGAGTGAGCTACCATCCGGAACACCGTACTTGCTGGCCATGCGAAAGTCATTTGGATGAAATCGCCATGCTTGCGCGCCGTAAACGCGTGTGCCGCCGCCGACGCATGCGGCATTGTTGTGGTAGTCGAGTTCGTAAGGTTTAACTATTCGCGACTGGCCGAACGGATCGACAAAGACACGCGGATTGCCGGACAACTCCGGACCAGCGTTATGCCCATAAATCGCGAGTCGTTGATTGCGCAGATGATCGCGACCGACATCTGCAAAACTCAAAACCGAACCTCTTTCGAGTAACAGGACGTGTCTTCCGGCTTCAGCTAAAACGCAAGCGACGATTCCACCTGCGGCGCCCGTTCCGATGATGATTGCGTCGTATTGGTTCATGAATCCATGCGTTCTTCAAAGCCAGTCATTAACCACGAAATGGCGCCGCGATTTCCACCTTGCTGTGGCTCGCTGTAGTAGCCCTCAGCAGTTGTGTTCACCAGCATTTCAAAGAAGCGTGACGGCGGAATGGGCCATGAGGTTTTCACCGCGCCTGATTCGATGGCCGCAAGCATCGAATTCTGATCGGACGAACTAAGGTTTACGAAGGGCCTCTCGAATCGTGCGAGCGCTTCCGCGTCTATCGCCTCGATTCCGGCCCGAAAGAACTCAGCTTGCTCTGCGAGATCGGTTTGCAACAGCCGTTTGACGTAATCGCAGACACCCGCATCGTAGGCGCCAGGAAACTCGTCGCCCGGAATCAAACAATCGACAACCGCGCGAAGAGTTTCTGAGTTCATGTAATCCACCTCTTACTCTCGAAAGTCGAAACAGAGCGCCAACGACGCGACATATAATAGCCAGGGGCAAGCGCGTAGCGCGTCGCCCCTGGTCTACCCCCCAAAAAGCGAGCCGAGGCCTGAAGGACCGAAATATTATTCCGCCCTTTCGGGGCTCCTTCGCATCTTGGGATTTTTCCAGGGGCGACGTCCCGACAAGGTCCGGACTTGGCCCTGGCTATAATATCCCGCGCCTTTGGCGCTCGGTTTCGATTTGTAAAGCAAGCCTGCCACCTACCTGAGTTCGATCGATTTCTGAACCATTGCACCAGTCACGACGTCCGTGACGCGAATGACGTATTCCCCTGGCGCATCGTTCAGTGCGAACGGCAAAGTGAACGATCCGCGCCCTTGTTCGATTAGCACGTTGTTCGAGTAAATCGGCAGACGCACTCCATCAGGTGCGTAGACGTGACAACGCACGAGAGTCGTATTGGGTGCGGTTGAGATCAAACTGAATGACACATGATCGCCCCTGCGTGCAGTAACAGCACCATCCATCTTTAGTTCATTGGACTCGGGAGATAGCGCCAAAACGAGCGCATCGCCGATCAGGATTGAGCTGTGCACAACATTCGTGAAGCCAAGCTGCTTACCAGTCCGCACATCCGAAACGTAAGATTTGCGCGGGAGTTTGATTGTTAACTCCTGTTTTGCGACCTGGCCCAGGTTTGCGTCGTTGTAAGTGGTAACTCCATCCTGACCAACGACACCCGCAACGGCCACGTTCTCTTTCACGATCGCCACGATCTCAGCATTGCCAAACTTGTAGCGAGCGATTTGTGCCTGCGAGATCGGTTGACCATCCGGCGACGTCACTTCGACCGCGCGACGTATACCCGCCTTGTTAAAGATCGCATGTGCAAGCTCACGGTATGCTGCGCCACCAAACTTCGCCACGCGTTGTTTCGGATACTGATCCCATACGGTATTGAGATAGATGGTCCAACCAGTTCCGGTATGATTCACAATCGCTGCATCACTGTCAGCAATCTTGAAAAGGGCAGTCCCGCCTGAAACTCTTATGTCAGGCTCGGCGATGCGAATGCCCGCAAGTGTCTGCGGCAAGTTCCAGGCGCCGGCTTGCGACGAGAGACTGATCTGACCTTCGGTAAGCTTTAACTCGCGCTTATCTGAAGCCGCAGTGGTAATGCCGAACAACCTGTTCAACTTATCGTTCGTTTGCCACGCGCAGTGCTGGTCGAACCAGCCTGGCGCCGCGTCAGCAATCACTACGCCTCCACGCGCGACAAACTCCTGAAGGCGTTGAACCTCTTCATTGGATAACGCAAACGCCAGTGGCAATATCACGACCTTGTATTTGTCGTTTGCAATCCCATTCGTCGCGACGTCTTCGGATGAAACGAAGTCAAACTGTAGGCCGAGGTCTTTGATCGTCTTAACCCATCCATCACGATTCGCTGCAAAGCTCATACGCGCTCGATCGGCGACTTCGTCATCGTCGTCGCTGCTGCGTTGGTGGTAACCAAGAATGCTCGCCGCATGGATCGAAGGCATTGAGTAGTAAAGTGCGATCCCGTCCTGTTGGCGCGTTGCTTCCATCAACAGCTTGCCAACGCCTTCGGATCGCAACGAACTGAATGCCTTGCCCATGTCACGCGCTGACGCTGAGTGAGTCAGATCCGGATTCAGAAACGAATACATCCAAAAGATATTCGGGTGAAGCACGTTATGAATCGCCGCGGTCCAGATCGCATTCTGGACTGCGAGTCCGTGCGATCCATATCCGGTCCAGAAGCCAATCATCGCGTTGGGCTTGGCAAAAGAGCGATGCATGTCCCACTGGTTGCCGCCGTCGTACGAAAGAAAATCGTCGATAACTCGATCGAGGCGTGACCAGTCGGCGCCGTTGTAAGCGTTGGTAGCCTGCGTGCCGGACACTGCAATGTGTGCATCCCGATCGCCCTCGATCGCGGCATCGCGAGCCGTTTGGTAAGCTCTCGCAAACGTGATCTCCATGAACGTGCGGTGATCGGCCCACGGAGCAAAGTTCCTACTCTTCCGTGCTTCTTCCGTCGTCAATGGCACGACCGAATTCCAATCGGTGAAACTCGTGCGCCACTCGTGGTTGAGCGCGCTGAGAGTGCCGTACTGTTGCTTTAACCAGACGCGAAATTCGTCGAGCGTATGCGGATTCCAATCGAAGTCGACGGCGTCGCCGTATGAAGTCAACGAGCCCTCATCGCCGACAAAGTAATAATCCATGTTGTAGCGCGACTTGTTACGAGCTGAGGCGCGAACGATGTCAGCGAGACTCTTCAACACCGCCGGATCGTTGAATGATGGAGTGCGCTGGAGAAACTTCTTGTCGCCGGTGCGTTTATAAAGCTCTTTCTTCGTGAGATAACCGAGCGCCTCGAAGTCGCCCGTCTTCTGGTAGTCCGCAATCGCGCGCTCCATGGCGTCCGGTGTAGTTGGACCACGGTCGTACCAGTAGACTCCAAACGTGCCGCGCGGAATATTCAGGGAGTTGTCGACGTCGTTGGACCACGTGAATCCTGTATCAGCGGCGGCGGCACGGACCATCTTCATCTGTGCGTCTTGCAAATAGTGTTTCGTGCCACCGAACGAAACGAGTGCGGTGTACTTCTTCTCGCGACGCTTCTCCTGGACCACCATCGCCGGCTTGGCGCGCAGTTGATCGACGATGGCGCCGCGATCTTCAACCAGTTCACCCGTGACAAGGACAAACTTTCCGAGGAAATCTTTCAACGGAAAGGTAAACGTCCGCTCACCGCGAGCGGGAGCGGAAATGCTGCCGAGTAGCCGGCCGAGGTCGTCGGACACCTGCATTCGCATTTGCAAGCCGTTTAGATCGCCGGACGCGCGCAATACCGCACTCAACGTTTCGCCACGCTTGTACACATCGACCGCGGTTTTGGCGCTCGTCATCATTGCGCGCTTCGGCGTGGTGAACGTGGCGCTGCCCCAGTTGAGAGTTGAATTGTCTTTGGCATCGCGAATGATGACGTCGAATATCTGCCGGCCTCCAGGCCAACCAGTCGCAGGTTGAAGTTTCGCTGCCGGAATCTCGATCGAATTCAATCCGGCGTTAAGAACTTTTTCGATATTCGCGGAACCCAGCGACTGTCCAAACTCATTTCGCCCATTTACTTCGACTCGCGCTGTTTGTTGACCCGAAGCATTTACCGCCAGTTTCAAACCCGCTTCACTCGCCACTAATGACTCAATATGAACGGCAACATTTCTTCCGGCTGCCCACAGAAGAGCGCGAGCGAGGAGCGAATACTGGTATTCCCAGTAGTTCCAATAGAGCTTGTTTTCGATCGGATCAATGCTTTGCGGAGTGAAGCCTTCCTCAACGTACGCCATCGCGACGACGCGTCCTTTGCCGTAATTGCGCACGCTGACGATCGGGTGATTTCCGGATTTGATCAGTACGTCGCCTTTCGACTGGTATCGATAAAAGGATCCGCCGATCGTTCCTTCGGGAAGTAGCTCGAGGGGAAGACCTTCAGTGATGAAGTGGGCGTCCGCTATTTCCCATTTACCTTTCGTAACTGCGTCACGATTAATATCCGGATATCCGCGCTCATTGAGCGTGTCGTCGGGAACGCCAACGAGCGGCGAGAGCTCCCAAATACGCTCATCGCCAACCGTTTCATCGCCTTTGAATGGATGACCCTTCACATCTCCAACAAACGGGTGCAGGAGAACAAGACCGGCGCCGTCTTGCACTCTCCGCAAGATCGCATCGCGCGACGCGCGCGTCATGCGCGACCATCCGTTGATGCCGGGAATCAGCATCACTTCGTAACGCGCGTTGCCGGTCAGATCCTTTTCGACGTAGCCATAGACGGTGCGAAAGTCGTCTCGATCGCCGCGATATTCGTGACCGTAGTAGTCGCCTATGCCCCAACAGTTGATGTCCCAACTGCTATCGATCGAATCCGTGGTTGGTTCGAGTGCGATGCGCTGCATCAACTCAACCATGTCTCGGCCGTATTGAATCGACGGAATGAAGAAGCCTTTGATCGGACCTTGCGGCAACTTCGTGGCCCACGGCACGTGAGGAGTTACAACGGCCGTGGAATACGTGATGTCATTCTTCGCGAACGTGCTCCCACCGACACCCTTCTGCTCCTGCGCTGACGCGTGAAACAGCACCAGTGTTGTGACCAAAGCGAAGAGACAGATTAGTTTGCACATGGATGATTCCGAGCGCTAACCACGCGTAATAATCAAAGCCCCAGCGCCGTTGGCGCTCTATGTGCGCCGTTGGCGCGCCAATTCACCAATCGCGAAACTGATTCGCGCCGATGGCAGGATGTCGTCGATGCACGGTTGTGGTCGCGCTCCCGTTTGCAGAGCACGAACAAACTCCTCAACTTCCTGATAAGCGCCATTGCGAAGATCCTCAGGCTGTTCTTCCGTAGCCTCCGACTCGATCACAAGTTCGCCGTCTTGCCAACACCTGAGCGATCGTTGCGGCCCTGCACCGGCGGTTACACGCGCGCGACACCCTTCAGCAAAAAACTCATAAGACTCTTCGACCATCCCGGCTGTCGGCAGAATCTCAATCCGGCCAATCGTGCCGCTCTCGAATCGCAGCGCGATCACATACCACAGAGCGGTTGGTTGCATGACGTCAAACGTCACTATCTCACCCGCTATATATCGCAACGCATCAAGTACATGAATGGCGGTCGACCAGATAAAATCTGCTTCATTCCGCTGGTGTCGCACCTGCGTCGCCCGCACGTAACGCGGTGGTCCCTGTTCACTCATCCACGAGCGCGCCTGGTTCAGATAAGGCATGAAGCGACGATTAACCGACACCATGTGCGGAGTTTGTGTATCGCGCGCCACCTGGCCCAACTTCTCAATTTCCGCCAGTGATGTTCCCAGCGGCTTTTCAATCACACACGGCATGCATCGCTCGAGTAGCTTGATTCCAACCTCGACGATCTTTTCGATCGGCATCACCGAGACGCACGCATCCGGCTTCTCAACGCTCAACATCTGGTCGAGATCTTTATAAGGCCGAACAAAACCGAACGAGCGGCAAAACTCGACTGCTTTGTCCATATCGAGGTCGCACGCAGCGACCAGTTCGATCTGATCCGGATGGGCCGCGGCGTATCTTGCGAGCGGCGCTGCATGGCTGGCCCGCGAGTGCTCGCCACAACCCGCAATCGCAATGCGTATCATTGCGCCTCCACCGTCGCCGATCGCGAAAACTCACAGCGAACAATTCGTCGCACGCTGATCTCCTGCGATAGCCGTAAGACATCGTCACGATCAACTCTTCCCGGTGCATCCGCGAGGCAGTTTGCCGAGCCGCACGCAGTCGCAAGGCGCAGCGTCTCTTCATCACTCAGCCCACGTTCATGTGCCACGGCAAATCCGGCTAACGCCGCATCGCCACAACCAACCGGTGAGCAGTTTGCGAGCGGGGCAGGCTCGGAAACAAAAAGATCGCCGTCAGCCGTACGTTGCCAGATCATTCCATCGGCGCCGAGTGAGATCGCCACACTCTTCGCTCCGGCAGCAAAGAGTTTCTGCGTTGCTTCCGCGGCGTTATCCGCGCTGTCGATCTTACAGCTGGCGAAGACTGACGCTTCATTGCGGTTTGGTTTCACAAAGTCAGGCGCCGCGTTGAGGCCGTGGCGCAAAGGCTCGCCACTGGTATCAAGCAACGTTCGACAACCGTAGAGCTGGGCCAGCCGGATCAACTCCGCATACAG
>DATEWS010000819.1:0-3027 GCA_035257785.1 Pyrinomonadaceae bacterium | reverse complement strand
GCGGGGGCAAGCCCCTCTTCCTGACTTGTTCTAGCTGCGGCGTTCACTTAATTAGAAGTTAACTTTAAAGGCAAACTGGATCACTCTTGGTCCGGCACTCGTCCCCGTGATTCGTCCGAATGTCGACGGCACGGCGATGTTGGTGTTTGGATTCGCAAAGTTGGCCCAGTTGAAAAGATTGAAAAACTCCGTGCGAAACTCGCCTCTCACAGTTTCAGCGATCGGAATGAACTTAACCACCGAGAAGTCCATGTTTTTCTGACCTGGACCATAGAGGAAGTTGCGCGGCGTGTTTCCAAACGGATTGTTCGGGTCGAACGCCGGGTTGTTCGGCGTTCCCAGATTCGTGCCCGCGATGATCGGTCTCGAGATCACAAAAGCCGAAGTATTGAAAAAGGCGCTGAGTCGCGACTGCGTGCTGCCGCTCGTCAGGATGTTGCCGTTGAGTCCGGGCGCGAAGTTGGCGCGCTGGATGATGTTGTTGCCAACAATGTCGACCACCGAAAACGGCGTTCCTGTTTGCAACGTCAGGATGCCGTTCAGTTGCCAATTGTTCAGCACCCAACGTGTGGCGGTTGAGTCAGAGACAAGTTTCGGCAAGTCGTAGATAAAGCTGGTGACGAAGCGATGGCGCCGATCGAAGTCGGATGGTCCATAGTTCGTCTTCCAGTTGAACTGATCGCCGGCAACTGCAAACAACTCATTGATCGTGCCACCCGAATAGTAGTCGTTCGATTTGCCGTAAGTGTAAGCACTCAGGAACTGCAAACCGCGACTGAAACGCTTCGTGACACTGAGTTGCAGCGAGTTGTAATCAGAGTTTGAGCTCGACTGCACCTGTTGAATGCCGCCGGCAACGTTCTTCTGTGTCGACAACGCAGTACCAAACGGCGCGACGAACACGTTCGCAGTACGATTGTAAACCGGCTGATTAAGCGTGATTACCTGCAACAGTTTCGTGCCCTTCGAACCGACGTAGCCGACTTCGAGCAGGTAATCTTTTGCAAACTCCCACTGCACGTTCGCGTTGTACTGGTGAATGTACGGCGTGCGCAGTTCGGGATCGATGAAGACGCCGCTGATCGGCACGCCGACGATGGGAGCGAGAGGCGACAACGGCGACGGAATCGTCGGATTCACCGGAAATTGTCCCGGCTGCGGCACCGGAATAAACGGATCCGACATCGTTCGCAAAATGCCGGGCAAGCCGACCGCAAGTGCGAGATACGGATAGTTGAGCAACTGCGTGTTCGCATAGCGAGTCGAGAACCGATCGTAATAGATGCCATAACCTCCACGCGCGACGAGCGAACCCGAGTCGTTCAAGCGATAAGCAAAACCGACGCGTGGCGCGAAGTTGTTTTTATCAGCCGGCACCAGCGTGTCTTCAACTGTCGGTACACCCGCGAGGGTTCCGTTGCCTGCCTGTACAAAACCATTTGGTGGACCAGCAGGTGATGCGGTGGTGCCCTGACGAAATTGATCCGGCAGGAAGTTGACGAGCCGGCCGCGCGTATCAACAGGATAACCGTAGAAGTCGTAACGCACGCCGAGGTTCAACGTCAGTCGCGAGTTGAACTTCCAATCGTCCTGAACAAAACCGCTCCAATCATTCACTCGCAGCGCGCGATCGAAGACGCCTGACCCGATGATCGAAACACCGTTGCCGATCAGGAAGTTGTTGAAGCTCGAGTAGATCACCTGCCCGCGCGAGAACGCGTTGAAATAGAAATTGACTTGTGAACGACGATACTCACCGCCCATGCGCAAACGGTGATTGCCTTTGACCACTGACAGCGTGTCGCCGTACGTGAACGCATTGATGCGCGACGACTGATCCGCAAAGGGCGACGAACCGAGCGTAAACAGTCCCGTTACCGTGAACGTCGGCATTCCCGGAAACAAGTTCTTCAAAGGCGTGTTGATGCCGAACTGGGCGGCAGTGAAAGGCTCCTCGGCAACTGAAGTCACACGCAAGCGACTAAAACCAAAGCGTGCCTGGTTAACAACGTTCGGCGAGAAGACGTAAGTGTCAGTGATCGAGTTGAGATCCTGAATGATGTCGAGCGAACCTCCGGTTCCCGGCAATTGCGTGACGCCGTTGCCAAGACCAGCAAAGTTGTAATTGGCCTGGAAAGTCGGATTGCTCGCGAAGAAGTTTTTCGAGTTGATCGTGTGCTTGTCGTTCAAACGCCAATCGAAGTTTGCGTTGAACTGGTTCTCACGAAAACGTGAGAGCCCGGAGATCGGAGTCAGACCACTTGCTGTCGCGGCCGACGGAATCGCAAATTGACCATTGGGTAGTTTCGCATTCAGCACCGAAAGCATCACTGGGTTGATCGAAGCAACCGGCAAACCGAACGCAGCCGCGAGGCCCGCCGCTGTCCGATTGTCGTCGCGCAACTGCGGCGGAATGATTGGAAACATCAGACTGTTATTCAACGACGCGCCGTTGCGTTCGCGGGTGCCCTGGTACGATCCAAAGAAGAACAGATGATCCCGCAGAATTGGACCACCGAGTGTAGCGCCAAACTGGTTACGCGACAGCACCGGTCGAGGCCGTCCCGCCGCGTTGAGAAAGAAGTCGTTGGCGTTCAGCGCGTTGTTGCGCAGGAAGTAGTAGGCATTGCCGTGAAAATTGTTCTCGCCTGACTTAGTTATCGCTTCGACGTTGCCGCCAGCGTTGCGTCCCTGCGATGCGTCGTAGAGACTCGTTTGCACGATGAACTCCTGAAGCGAGTCGGTCGCTGGCACGGCGATGTTGGGCGTTGAATTCGTGCCGATCGAGTTCGCGTCGATACCGTTGATGCGCACGTTGTTGCTCGTGGTGCGTTGACCGTTGACGGAGATGATCGCATCACCGCGACCGAGCTCAGTGTTGTTCGCGACCGACGAATAAGTGCCGGGTGAAAGCGTCAGAAGTTGTTGAAAGTTTCTGGTTGGCAGCGGCAGTTGTCGAATAGTTTGCTCTTCGATCGTGCGGCCGACTTGCGAAGTCTCCTGTTGCACGAGCGGAGTCTCCGCTTG
>DATEWS010000818.1:0-3689 GCA_035257785.1 Pyrinomonadaceae bacterium | reverse complement strand
ATCGGCGTCGCAGCCCTTTCGGCTTCATCGCCGGCGAGAGGAGCCGCTGGTTTCAAACGTTCCAATACGTCCTGGGCTTCCCTGCCTGAAAGCTCGACCTCAGGATTTGGTCGGCCACTGAAAATATCGACTGTGATCTTTACTGCCATTCTGCACCTCCTAAGGGTTGGATGGATTGAGTTAACGAGGATAGAAAGAGGAACCGGTGCGACAGTTTCTGTTGAGCTAAACCAAAACAGCGCAGGGTCCGCGTCAGAAATTCAGAAGCCGTAAAAGATGTGCATCAAATTGTTTAGCCAGGAATGTAACTGAGACTACTTCAGCGCCGGCATTTCGCAACCACACCACGATATTGTTCCGCGAAAACAGGACCATCGTGTCGCCCACATAAACGAATGCCACATCACCCGCAACGTCGCTTCGTCTTTCGATCTGGGTTGACTGAAACTCACCAAGGAGACGCAACAGGAATTCTCGTGCAGCCTGAGTTGAGTCGCACTCATACACCTCAACACGCACTAAAATTTCCGTTCCGGAACCCTTTGGTTGCCACATCGAGCGCACGTAAGGCGGGACATTCTTTGCGGCCATCCGCTGAATGCGATTAGCACTCCAGTCCGGCAATTCAATTTCAGACAAAGAAACATTTCTCAACACGGCCTTCTCCTGCGACGAATCGTCGTGACTCCAGGCTTCATAATCGAAGCGTTTCTTCAACTCCTGTTCCTGAGTCTGCGTATTGAAGTTGTCTGACCAGTGCATATTCATGAGATGACTCTCCGTTGTCGCGTCGCAGGTTGCGGGGCGCAATTCGGTCGGGTTGGAGGTGTAGCCAAACGATCACGGTATTGGCCGTCTCCGGAATTTCCAAACCGCAGGTTGACCGGCAACAACGCCGTGTGTGGGGCTGTGGTTGGGTCTGCGTCGCCGTCCACCTGAAGACATCCATCAAAGACCTCTTCGTTTTCAGTGCAGGCGCCTTTCCAAGCCACTTCATGATAGGAAAAGCCGCCCCAATTACAAGCTGTCTGCCACACGTTGGAGCCAATCCCGAGCATTTCGTTGAGACCGAAAGACCAACCCATCCTCGATTGCCATAAATCACAACCGACGATATTCGCAAAGCTGGAGACGACGGTTCCACAGTCGGTACAGTTTACGTACTGGCCGTTGCCGACACCGCCGTGCAGTCGATCGATGAAAGCCGTGCAGTCGAAATCCGGCCAGGCATAGTGTGTCGAGCCACCGCCGGGACAGTCGTACGTGACCACGGTTGGACCAAGCTCATACATATTGCGAGTTATTCCGCCGGCTGCTGCGTCGAGATTCTTTTTACCAGCCGCCCAGTTGCACGCGTAGTCGAGGACTTGTGTCCATGGCAGTTGTACATTGGCAGCATTGTACGGAGCTTGTTGCCAGGGCAGTTTCGGCGTTTCCAGAACTGAGTAGATCCGGTGACGAGTCGTCGTTAAGTACTTCCATTTGCCGGACTGATGCAGGCGGTATTGCCAACGCCACGTAACGGTGTGCACACCAACGCCCACATTCCACAAGCGCACGTGATGTAATCGGAAGGTCTCGAAATTTGTCAGATCATTAGCCTGGAAGGTTACCTGTTTGGAGCGCACCTCTCCCAACACATTGCCGAAAAGGATGCGGAAAAGGGCGCGCAGAAGTCGGCCCAAAGTCATCAACAAGAACCAGTAGAGCAGACCGAGACACCCGCCCGGCGGAGGCGGCGCTATGATGGGATCAATTGCTCTAATGAAGCAGGTTTGAATGCCGGGGTCTGAGCGTCGAAATTTCGCTTGGATTGTGAGGACGTTGCCGCTTGTCTCCTTGATGGCATACGCGGCTGGAGAGTCTTCTGCGTTAACGCTAATGCCTCGGCGCCACTCCGGAACATGTACAAATTCCGTAGCATTCTTTCGTAAGTTCAAAGCGTCGTTACTGGCTGACGCGGAGTCGTGATTGAATTTAATTGCCTCAAGAAAGACGCTCATCGACAACCTCCATAACCTATATGTCGCCAGAGCGCCGTTATGTTACGTACGACAAAGTGAACAAGTCAGGAAGAGAGGGGCTTGCCCCCGCTTCTAGATGAATTAGTCCAACAGCGGGCAAGCCCTTTTCCTGACTGGTTCTATTCAAGGCCTCGCGTTGGAACACGAGGCCCTCTGAATACGCAGTTTGGGATCCTCACTTAAACCTGAAGTTCGCGCGATGGATCGTGCCGTCGTTTAATTCAACTACCAGTTGTCGGCAGGTACCGGCCCATGAGGCGTCGGTCTTCCAGACGTAGTTATATCGATCCGTTGTTGCGTCGTAACTGAGACTACTGCCGCCGGCTGTTACTGTCTCCGTCAGATCACTTGCAGGATCGCTCGAATTGCACGCGATCGGACCTGAAGAAGGTGAGCCCGGCGCGAATATTCCCAGACCTTTAAATCCACTCAAGCTGAACTTCACCGGTATCGCTCTGCCCGCCTGCACGACATTGAACACCGGCAGGTTCTCAACGGGTTGGAAGAAACCGGCAAAGTCGTACTGCACCGTAACCGTGAAGCTGCATGTGGATGTATGTCCGGCGCCGTCATCCGCACTCGCATGAACGGTAGTAGTTCCAACTGGGAACACTGAACCTGAGGCGGGCGTGCTGTTCACAGTGACAGACGATGAACAGCTATCAGTCGCGGTTACGTCCGGATAGTTCACCACCATCGACGTAGCAGTTGAATTCATCGGCAGATTGACTACTACATCGGCCGGACACGTGATGTTCGGCGCCTGCGTGTCCTGTACCGTTATGACAACATCGTCAGTATCAGATCCGCCACCAGTATCTGTGACGGTGAGTGTGATGGTATGTGTGCCGGTTGGCAAATTAACAGTCAGCATCGCGCCTGTACCAAGCGACGTTGCTCCTTCGGCCCAGGAGTAGGAGTTGATGGTTCCGCTGCCGGCGGTGGATGCCGAGCCATCGAGATTGACGGCTGTTGTTGCTCCTGCACATTCGACAGTTTGATCGGCGCCGGCATTAGCCGTAGGTGAAGCGGCGGCCGTGCTGAATTTCTGAACGCGAAAGTTATCTCTGTCCACCACGTAGAAGAAAGTGCCAGCAGTGTTGGAAGCAACGTCTTCTGAAGCAGCGAACTGACCATCGCCGCTCCCTGCACTTCCGCAAACTTCGACGAACGTTCCCGTCGAGGAAAAGAGTTGCACTCGATTATTGCCCGTGTCAGCGACATAAACCGTTCCGGCATTATCGACCGAAACGCCATCCGGTGCACTGAACTCACCGTTACCGGCGCCGCTTGTTCCCCACTTGGTAACGAACGTGCCGGCGCTATTAAATTTTTGAATCCGATTGTTTCCGCTATCAGCGACGTAGAGGTTGTCAGTTGAATCGATCGCGATGCCGACAGGCAGACTGAACTGGCCGTCGCCGCTTCCACTCGATCCGATCACGGCGACGAATGTGCCTGTGGATGAGAACTTCTGAACTCTGTTATTGCCGGGATCAGCGACGTAAATGTTGCCCGACGAGTTGACGGCGATACCCGCGGGGCCGCCAGTAGCGAACTGACCGTTGCCGCTACCTCGGGTGCCAAAAGCAAACTGAAATACTCCACTCGAGTTAAACTTTTTAACCAGGTTACTATTTTTATCAGCGCCCGCATCGGTCGCGT
>DATEWS010000817.1:0-3098 GCA_035257785.1 Pyrinomonadaceae bacterium | reverse complement strand
ATGGCCGGAATCGCTGACGCGATGTTGCCGAAGTTGCTCACTCCGGAAACAGTCAGCAAACATCCGGAAGTGGTCAAACGAGTTCGCGACATGATGTTAAAAACCAAACCCGAAGGAGCAGCAGCCGCGCTGCGCGGCATGGCTGAGCGCGATGATCAGACGGAACTGCTCGCGAAGATCACAGTACCCACACTGATCCTCGTTGGTGCTGATGACGCGATCACGCCCGTGGCTGATAGTGAGAAGATGCACGCAGCGATCTCGGGATCGCATTTAGTTGTGCTGGAGAACGCAGGTCACGTTTCCAACATCGAGCGTACCGAGCAGTTCAATGACGCGTTGCTGAGTTTCTTGAAAGAGTCGCTCAACTGATGGCTCATAAAAAGTTTACGATTGAAGAGCGCGTGCGCTGGGGCGACGTCGATGCCGCGCGCATCATTTTTTACGGCGCTTATATTCACTTCTTCGAGTACGCTGAGACGGAGTTGTTTCGTGAAGTCGGACTTCACTACGGCGCGTTCTTTGACGAGCTGAATATCTGGCTGCCGCGCGTGCATCTCGAGTGTGACTTTCATCGCGTTGCACGGCTGGATGATGTGTTGGAAGTCAGTGTTTATGTTGGACGATTTGGAACGAAGTCAATGCGATTGAACTTCGAAGTGCGCCGCAAAGGCAGTGAGGAGTTGACCGCGACGGCTCACTTCGTGCTCGCCGCCGTCAACCAGACGACGTTTGAAACTGTTCCTATACCTTCCGAGATTCGTGAAAAATTAGCGCCGTATACAGATGACAACTAACTTTGTTTCCGAAGGCCTCGACGAAAAGACGATCGATCGAGATCCGATCAAGCAGTTTCAGACCTGGTTTAACGACGCGTTCGAAGCAAAACTTCCGTTGCCGGAAGCGATGACGCTTGCGACCGCGACGTCTGATGGCAAGCCGTCAGCGCGCATGGTCCTGCTCAAACAGGTAGACCATGAGGGGTTTGTTTTCTATACGAACTACAACAGCGCGAAGGCGCAACAACTGGATGCGAATCCATATGCAGCCCTGGTTTTTTACTGGGCGAAACTCGATCGGCAGGTGCGTATCGAGGGAAGCATCAGCAGGACGACGCGCGAAGAGTCGCTGGCGTACTTTGCGACGCGGCCGCGCGAGAGTCAGATCGGCGCCTGGGCTTCCGATCAGAGCAAGGAGATCTCGAGCCGTGCCGAGTTGGAACAGCAGGCGGAAGAGTTAGAGAAGCAGTACCGCGATCGTGAGATTGAATGCCCCGAGCATTGGGGTGGATACCGTCTGAAGCCGGAGCGGATCGAATTCTGGAAGAGCCGCCTCGGTCGTCTGCACGATCGAATTCTCTACCAGCGCGAGGGCGACTCCTGGATCATCACCCGCCTCGCTCCGTGAGCTCTCTGCGGCCCTCTGCGTTCCCGGCGTTAAATGAGCAATTTCAACGCAGAGATCGCAGAGGGCCGCAGAGACCGCAGAGGGGCGCAGAGAGAATTAGAAAAGTCTGAAAAAGAAGCGGATGCCGATAATTTTCATTTGCTTGCCTTCACGGATTACTGCGTAGTCCCCGATCTGATAATACTTCTCATCTGGTCCAAGCACGTGTCCTTTGCTGTACGCGGTCAGTGGTTGAACTTTGCTGGCCGGCAATTCAGGCGCTTTTGATAGATCGAGTTTGAACTTACGAATGCGCTCCGCAACGCGCGGAGATCCGCTCGCGAGTTGATTGAGATGCGTGCGGAAGTTCGTCGCGTCATATTCCAACTGCTGCGCGTACGCAGGAAACTCTTCAGCCCTCGGCGGTGACTTTCGTTCGAAGATCGCTTTGATCTGCGGTGGAAAGAACAGCGCCTGTTCCTCATTACTATCCGGGCTCGCAAGCGGCAACATCAAGTAAAGAATCTGCATTCGCGCCTTGAAAGCTTTGATCAACGTCGTGTCATTAATGTTCGCTAAGTCAACCTCTCCAAATTCACCTTCGGTGATCGCGATCTCGCGACGTCGTGAAGCGTCCTTCGTGAACGTCGCTTCAAATGCGCGATCGAAATTCAGGTCCTCGGCCATCAACGTCTGAAACCGGTGACATGTACGATACGCGTCGATCACTTCACGCGATTGCCGCACGCGTTGCGCAGTAGCCGGTCCAACGACAACCATGCAAAGAATTGCTGCCGATAAAGTTTTGAACATTAGACGGGACGAAATGCACTCTTCACGAGTTTCTTCTTCAAATCGACATAACCCTGCTCGCCGGCGACGAGATTACCCAACACGCGTTTTACGCCGCGATGTCCGCGTGCGAATTCGATCATGCGTTCAGTGAATGGCGCGCCCCAAAAGTTACCGTAAAACTTCCGGCGCATTTGTGCGGCGCGTCGTAGCTCGGCGCCGAAATCCGCACGCCAACTTTCTTCGTAAGCCTGTGGAACTCCGCGCAAGTACACATCAGCAAACAACTCCGCTGAACGTAACGCGTAGTAAATGCCCTCGCCGGTCACTGGATCCGCAAAACCCGCTGCGTCGCCAAGCAACGCCCAATCATCACCGCACGCTTTTCTGTTGTCCCACGTTTGTGCCGCCAGTCCTGGGATGCGCGCGGCATAGCGTTCGGCGGTGGCGCGCACGTGCGCATGAATGCGCGTGTTTGTGATTTCAGTTTGCCAGAACTTTACCTTCTCACCTTCGCATTGCTGGTAATAACCGACCATGAATTGCCAGAGTAGATCGTCGAGCGGCTGATGCTCGAACGCGTCCTGCGTAGTCGCGATGCCAAACGAAATGTGATCCGGACGCGGAAACGCCCACGCGTAACCAACCCATCCGGGCAAAAACGCCACGACTGTCGGCGCCGCATCGTTAGTAGGCAGAGGCGCTCGATAACCAAACGCCACTTCCATATCTGATGGCGGCAGTGGTCCAACAAGCTTCTTCGCGATACCACTGTTGGCGCCTTCTGCTCCGACCAGAAAAGATCCGGTCCACTCGGCGTTGTCACTCTTCACGAGCCAACCGGCATCTGTTTTCTTTATTTTTCGCGCGGAGATCTTTTCCGAAATGATTTGCGCGCCCGCATCCCGAGCGCGGTCACG
>DATEWS010000816.1:0-3704 GCA_035257785.1 Pyrinomonadaceae bacterium | reverse complement strand
TTATATCTCCAACTACCAGTAGAACGCGTCCTTCGAGAAATGATTCGTTAGTCACCGCGTGGCTCGGCTGTGATCTCGTCGAACATGTCCTGGCGTCGCAGGGCTTCGGCTACACCTTTCGCCGTGTGCTCCGTGAGCGGGTGTTCGGCGTCGGTGCTCGCGATTTCAAAAACACCATCGTCCAGCATCACGACTCCGAGCAACCCGAGAGTCACACCGGGAGTGATCAGGATTTCATCCATGTTGTGAATTCGAAAGCGGCCTGTTTGTTCGACCCAATCTTCGATGAAGGGATCGCGCAGCGCATGCTCGGCTTCAGACTCGGAAAGATACGCGCCTTCGACGATGAGACAATATTCGCGCACTTCTTTGGCTATTTGAGTAGGTTCGTTTTTGGACCAAGAGCCGCCGGCAGGTTGTCCGGACCGGTAAACTTTACCACTGTAATTTAACGACGCCAAATAAAAATAGGTCCTATAAGACCTATAGGACCTATTTTCAGAAAATTCCCAGGCTCGAGCTTTGTTATCGCGCGCGGGCGTACTGCCGGTTCAGCGTCTCACGCAATCGCGAGAAGTATGAATCGAAAGTTACAAACCCCGACGTACCCTGGAAGAACGCGCGACCACCGGTCTCTTTACTGACGCGGTTGAGCGAACTCTGTCCATAACTCGCGGCCAGGTGACTACGGCTTGTCAGTCCAACTGACGGAGCATAGAAACTGAAGATCGACACGTGACGCTTGTTAGCTTCGTTGATCGTGCGCTCGATATCGAGCGTATGACCCGCGGCAGTCGAATCAAAGCCACGCGACGTATCCAAGCCATCGGAAATCAGCAACAATGCGTTAGCGTTTGTGCCGCTACTTTCAAACTTGCGCAAGGCTTCAATTACCTCGACGTAAGGATTGAAAGGAGCACTGCTGCGACTTGAAGTCGGAATGCGCAGTGACTTGGCAGCCTTTTCAAGATCGGTAGTAAAAGGTTGCCTGACTTGTAGTGTGCCGGCCGTAATGTAACCAACCATCACCTGCGATCCCTCCGGTAGAGATCGAATGAAATCTTTCGTTACGCCAATCTCGTTCGCCACCTGCGAAATAAGATCATCCTGAATTAGCACCGCCAGATTCAGTGGCTCGATGCTTTGTAAACTTCGCTGTTCGTTGTTGTCATTTGACTTTGCGGAAGCGATTCCAATCGACGAAACAGCGATTAGAAACGCCACTGCCCAAGCCAGAACTTTGCGGTAATACATGACTTTCCACATCTCCTCTTCCAACGGTTATCAGATGCAATCAGCAGGCCGAAAGATGGCTCTCAGTGTTGTAATTGCGTTCTCTCTGCCTTCGCTGCGGTCCTCTGAGATCTCTGAGTTAAAACAGCTATTTCACGCAGAGATCGCAGAGGACCGCAGAGAACGCAGAGGATGTGGCTCAACTTGCCTTAACTTTCGCGGTTAGATAAATTACTGCCCTAAATCAAATCCTTCGCAAAAATTAAACATGCCTGAAAGGAATCAAATGTATGAAAGTCTATCCGACCGAAGCCATCAGAAATCTCGCTGTCATTGGACATGGCGACGCAGGGAAGACGCAGCTTGTCAGCTCGCTTCTCTACGTCGCCGGAGCCACACCGCGCTGGGGAAAGGTAGATGAAGGCACCACCGTTACCGACTACGAAGAAGATTCAATCGCCCGCAAAATCACACTCAATACCGCACTCGCACATCTCGATCACCGCGATACGAAACTTAATTTTATAGATAGTCCCGGATACGCTGCTTTCGTGGCCCATGCGCGCCCGGCACTGCGCGTTGCAGACTGCGCCATCGTCGTTGTTGACGGAGTTAAAGGCGTTGAAGTGCAGACTGAAAAGACGTGGGCTTATGCGAACGAGTTCATGGTCCCGAGAGTGATGGTGATTACCAAGCTCGACAAGGAACATGCTGACTTTGGCGCCGCACTGCAAAGCGCACAAAATACATTTAGTAGAGCCATCATTCCTTTCACGTTGCCGATCGGAAAAGAAAAAGACTTTCGCGGTGTCGTGGACGTGGTCCACATGAAAGCTTACGAACTTGGCGCCGATGGTCAGGCGAAGGAGATCGACATTCCGAGCGAAGGACGAGACATCGTCGACAAGACACGCGAGCGCCTCGTTGAACTCGTTGCCGAGTCGAACGACCAGTTGATGGAGAAGTACTTCGAACAGGGAACACTCGACGAAGACGACATTCTGCCGAATATCAACAACGCGATTGCGCAGAGCAAACTTTGTCCGGTGTTCGCGGTCTCGAGTGTTACGCAAGTTGGTTTGCGTGCCTTGCTCAACGGGCTTGTTGAGTTCGCACCGGATCCGGCACACCACGAAGCTGAGTGGGGCAAGCCGGTCGATGCGGGTCCGGATGCGGAGCGCATCGGGCGCAAGTACAGCGACAGCGAACCATTTTCAGCTTACTGCTTCCGAACTGTTGCGGATCCGTTCGCAGGTCGCATCAACATCTTCAAGATCATCAGTGGTCATCTCGCGACTGATGCGAACGCGTTCAACTCGACTCGCGGAGTTATGGAACGTCTCGGCGCGCTGCATACGATGCAAGGCAAGCAACTCGACAAAGTGGGCGAAGCGCATGCCGGTGACATCGTCGCGTGTGTAAAACTGAAAGAGACACAAACCGGCGACACGCTCTGCGACAAACAGGCGCCGATCATTTACGACGCGGTTGAGTACCCCGAAGCAGCGATTGCGTTTGCGATCGAGCCGAAGTCGCGACAGGACGAAGAGAAGATCAGCGTCGCGTTGCACAAGATCCTCGAAGAAGATCCGTCGCTCCATTTCAGTCGCGATGCGCAGACGAAGGAGTTTTTGCTGTCTGGCTCAGGACAACTGCACGTTGAGACGGTCGTCGAGAAGTTGAAGAAGCGGTACAGCGTTGAAGTAACGCTTCATCCGCCGAAAGTTCCTTACAAGGAAACGATCACGATGCGCGCCGAGGTCCAGGGCCGGCATAAGAAACAGACGGGCGGCCGCGGACAGTTTGGCGATTGCAAATGTGTGTTTGAGCCGTTGCCGCGCGGTGGAGGTTTCGTTTTCGAAGACAAGATCTTTGGTGGATCAGTGCCGCAGCAGTTCCGACCGGCGATCGAAAAAGGAATTCTCGAAGCTGCGAAATCGGGCGCGATTGCAGGTTATCCGCTCGTCGATTTCAAAGTGCAGCTAGTTGACGGTTCGTATCACCCCGTCGACTCTGACGAACACTCGTTCCGCGCTGCCGGTCGAAAGGCTTTTCGTGCGGCGATGGAGAAAGTTAAGCCATCGTTGCTTGAACCGGTAATGGACGTCGAGATTGCGGCGCCGCAGGAGTATGCGGGCGACATCATGGGCGATTTGAATTCACGCCGCGGTCGTGTTCAGGGTATGGAGACGAGCGGCAAGCAACAGGTGATCAAAGCGCAGGTGCCGATGGCGGAGATGCTCAACTACCAATCGACACTCAACTCGATAACCGCAGCGCGCGGTTCGTTCCACATGCAGTTTTCTCACTACGATCCGGTTCCGGGTCAGTTGGCCACAAAGATCGTGGAGCAGTCACGCGCTGAGGGTCGCATCCGCGGCGGCGAAGAAGAAGAGTAGAACCATCTACAGATTACGCCGATTGGTTCTGTGTAATCGGCGTAATCTGCGGATTGGATTTTACTCTGGATT
>DATEWS010000815.1:0-9173 GCA_035257785.1 Pyrinomonadaceae bacterium | reverse complement strand
GAAGTGCGAACCGCCACCTGCGCGTTTCGTTGGACTCGATCGACCTGGTCTACAATCCGATTGACGTCGATCATTTGCAATCCGCGTCGAAGACGGGCCGGGCCGAAATGCTGCGGTCGCTTGGTCTTCCTGCCGGCAGTTTGATACTTCTGAATGTCGCTCGCGTTTCGCCGCAGAAAGGATTGCTCTACGCATTACGTGCGCTGCCTTCGATTCTTCGGCAGTATCCTGCTGCGCAGCTTGTCTCAGTTGGAGCGACAACAGATCCGGCGTGGCTGGAACAGCTGCAGCGCGAAGCTGCGGCGCTGGGCGTCACGGACCATTTTCACGTGCTTGGCAGCCGCCGAGATGTGATTGATTTTTTACGAGCTTGTGATGTCTTTATATTCCCTTCGCTTTATGAAGGTTTAGGAATCGCGCTGATTGAAGCAATGGCTGCGGGTTGCGCGGTTGTCGCGAGTTCGGCTGGGCCAATCCCGGAAGTCGTCACGCATGAACAGGACGGAATTCTCGTTCCACCCGGCGAAGCGGAAGCGATTGCTAAGGCTGTTTGCGAATTGCTGGGTGACGAATCGATGCGAACTCGACTGGGCACAGCAGCCAGCAGCACCGCGTTCAGCAGGTTTCAGCCGGAGAAGTCAGCCGCTGCGTTGACGAGAATTTACGAATCAGTTTCAGCCAGGCACAAAAAACACAAATGATTAGAAACCAGGCAGTCATCGAACATTTCGACAACTATCGTGGGTGGTCGCGTCTTTACGATGTTGCGGATGGCTACAACTATCACTTTCACGTGCGTCGCAACCGCGTGCTGGAACTTTTGCCGCAGAAACTCGGCCGCGTGCTCGACGTTGGTTGCGGGCCGGGCGTGATGACTGAAGTTGTGCTTGAGCGCGGCGGCGTTTTTGATGGCCTCGACCTTTCGCCGGAAATGGTCAATGAAGCGAAAGAGAAGTTTGGTCACCTTCCCGGCGTCAATTTCGCGGTGGGAAACATTGAATCGATTGACGCTGCGGATAACACATACGACCAGTTAATCTGCATGGCAGTGATTGAATATTTGAAAACTCCGGACCAGGCGATGGCTGAGATGGCTCGCGTGTTGAAACCGGGTGGAACTGCGATCATCACGATGCCGAAACGTTGGCATATCAGCCGCGTCACAGTTGCAGCGACTAAGCCTGTTCGCGTGCTGGCCGCCTTGCTTGGAGCCGCGACTGCGGATCATCTTCCTCGTTTGCGCTTGCAACCTGACGAGTTGGACCAGGCAGCACGCCGCGCGGGTCTGCTCCCCGAGGGTGGTTCTCAGTATCACTTCACGCCGTTTGCGTATCCGTTGACACGCGTTGCGCCGGGTCTCTCGATGCGCCTGAACATGCCTTTCGAGAAATTTCACGGGCAAAGAGGGTCTTTTGTATCATTCTGGGCTCATGGATTTGTGGGGCTTTATAAGAAGGCGACTTAACGATTGAAGCGTAGCCTTTTTTCAGTTCTTCATAAGCTTGGAATAACCCGCCTCGCAGCCTGGTGGAACCGCAAACGTGTGATAATCCTTTGCTACCACGGCGTAACGGAACGCGCCAACCGTCACCCGGAAGATCGCTACGGTCTGCACATTCGTTCCGGTCGCTTTGAAGCGCAACTGGACTACTTGCGACGACATTATCGAGTGATATCTTTGGGTGAGTTCATCGAGGCTCGCAAACGTAACGCTTCACTGCCCGAACGTTCGGTAGTGCTCACATTTGACGATGGCTACCGTAACTTTTTGACAAGCGCACTCCCGCGACTCATCGCTCGCGACATGCGCGTTTCCGTTTTCCTGATCACCGATCGCATCGCACCGGAGAGTCAATCGCGCGCTGGTGAGTGGAGCGAATCGGATGACGAGACATTTCTGTCGTGGCAGGAAATAAAAGAGCTGCAAAAGCACGGCGTGGAATTCGGATCGCACACTTGTTCACACCGGAAACTGTCGGAAATCGAGGCAGCAGAAGCCGAACGCGAACTGCGCGCATCACATGAAACCATCGCAGCTCAGTTGTCGCGAACTACCATGCCGCTCGCTTTCCCTTATGGCTCATACTCGGACTCAGTTGTCGCCATGACGCGCGAGCTTCCGTACACTTGCGCTCTGACAACTGATGCAGGCACGAACGCGCCGGTAACTGATCTGTTTTTACTACGACGCAATCTAATCGGAGACGATGATGACGAGGCATTGTTCGCAGCACGCGTCTCAGGCTTAACCGCTTTACTCAAAGGGTCTTCATGAAGAACATACTTGTAACCGGAGGCGCAGGCTTCATCGGCTCGCATCTCGTTGATGCGCTAATCGAACAGGGGCATCGCGTCAAAATTCTCGACGCAGTCGTGGAACAGGTCCATGGTGACGCTGGCCCACAGTACCTCAATCCCAAGGCTGAGTTTATACAGGGGGACGTTTGCGATCCCGAGCTCGTCAACCGCGCACTCGAAGGCGTCGAGGTTGTTTACCACAAAGCTGCCGAGGTCGGCGTGGGCCAATCGATGTATGAGATCACGCGCTACGTTCGCGCGAATGATCTCGGCACGGCAGTGTTGCTGGAAGCGATCGTGAAACGCCGGCCGCAGATTCGAAAGCTCGTGGTCGCTTCGTCAATGTCGATATACGGCGAGGGCGCTTACTCATGCGACAGTTGTGGGCCGATACAACCAAAGCTCCGGCCATTGTCACAACTACTCGATCGCAACTGGGAGCTCGAGTGTCCTCAATGTCATTCAGCGGCCAAGCCCGTTCCCACAAATGAAGACAAGCCACTCTATCCATCTTCGGTATACGCAATTTCAAAACAGGACCAGGAACAGTTTTGCCTCGTGGTTGGGCGTGCGTACGACATTCCCGTCGTGGCGCTTCGTTATTTCAACGTTTATGGTCCACGACAGGCCCTTTCGAATCCATATACCGGTGTCTGCGCGATTTTTTCCGGACGTTTACTAAACGATCAGCCGCCGGCGATCTTCGAGGACGGTAAACAGACACGAGATTTCGTGCACGTCAGTGACATCGTGCAGGCAAACTTGTTGGCGTTGGAAACGGACCGCGCTGATTACCAGGCGTTGAATATCGGCACCGGCGATTCCATCTCCATCTCCGAGATCGCGGCGATGCTGGCTCGTGGTTTGAACAAGGACATCGCGCCCGAAATTACAGGGAAGTATCGCGAGGGTGACATCCGTCACTGTGTCGCCGACATCTCTCGAGCGAGAAACTTGCTCGGTTATGAACCAAAAGTAAAACTCGCTGGTGGCATTCCCGAGCTTCTCGAATGGGTGCGGATACAACAAGCGGCCAACGCTACTCAGGCGTCGGCCGAATTGGAGCAATACCAATTGGTTCGATAGATGCACGGCTTCGCCTCAAAAGTCGACCATCATTGTTGGACGCGGTCGGTACCGTAACGCGGTAGCGTCGGGTCGTAGCTGAACCTATTAATTTCCTAAGCAAATCGATGCGCGAGAGTGACCCGACGCTACCGCGTTACGATACTGACTTCTTCCAACTCAGAATTCTGACCTTTTGAGGCAATGCATCGATGCACTATCACTTAATCGGCATTTGCGGAACAGCGATGGCTTCGCTCGCCGGCATGCTTCAGGCGCGCGGCCATCACGTGACCGGCTCGGATCAAAACGTCTACCCACCGATGTCGACTATGTTGCAGCAGCTTGGCATCACGGTCGCGCAGGGTTTTAAACGCGAGAACCTCACGCCAACGCCTGATTGCGTCATCGTCGGCAATGCCATCCCGCGCGGCAATCCCGAAGTGGAAGAAGCACTCCGGCTTAAACTGCTCTATCGATCGCAAGCGGAAGTTGTCAAGGAAGAGTTCATTCGTGGCCGTCACTCACTCGCCGTCGCCGGCACACACGGCAAGACAACCACCACCAGCATCGCAGCGTGGGTCATGGACCAGGGCGGCCTCGATCCGAGTTTCCTGATCGGCGGCGTCGCGCAAAACTTCGGCAGCAGCTTTCGCGTGACCGACAGCGACTACTTCATCATCGAAGCCGATGAGTACGACACTGCTTACTTCGACAAAGGTCCGAAGTTTATGCACTACCTGCCGGAACTCGCGATCGTCAACAACATCGAATTCGATCACGCTGACATCTATCGCGATCTCGATGCCGTCAAGCTGGCGTTTCGTCGTTTCATGAATCTCGTTCCAGAGAACGGACGACTTATTGCGGGTTGGGATAATCCCAATGTGCGCGCGGTTGTTGAATCGTTCGGCGAACGACTCTTCACGCGTCTCGAGACTTTCGGCTCCACTAGCGACGCGATGTGGCAGATGCGCAATCCTGATTTCAGCAGCGGAATGTCGCGATTTCAAGTCTTCCGCGACAAGGAATTGTGGAGCGAATTTGAGACGCCGCTGCTCGGTGAGTTTAATCTTTTGAACTGTCTCGCAGTGATCGTCGCCGCTGATGCGTGGGGCATCAGTAAAGAAAGGATTCAAACTGCGTTGGCAAGTTTCAAAAATGTGAAGCGACGTGCCGAAGTGCGTGGCGAGGAACGCGGCGTTGTAGTGATAGACGATTTCGCGCACCACCCGACCGCCGTCCGCGAAACGTTGCGCGCCTTGCGAGCGCGATACCAGGACCGTCGTCTGATCGCCGTGTTCGAGCCGCGCTCGTGGTCGTCGCGCCTCGCCGTGTTTCAGGATGATTATGCGAACGCCTTCAACGCTGCCGATTACGTCGTCATCGCCGCCGTGTTCGATAGTCAGAAGGTCACAGAAAAGGGACGGGCGCTTGATACCCGCGCATTAATTGACGCCATTTCGCAACAGGGCAAACCCGCTCTGGCCCTGCCTGATGTTGACAAGATCGTCGCCCACATCATTCCCGAATTACGCTCCGGCGACGTGGTGGCGATTATGTCAAACGGCGGCTTCGGCGGAATTCACGAAAAGATCCTCAATGCACTGCGATCAAACTGATCAGTTCGCTTGCGCACACTTTAACGAACTATTCGTAACTCTCTCGCAGTTTTAGTCATTTAAAAAATCACTCCGGCTAAAAGGCAGGAGGCCCCCCTCAGTGAAAAACTTTTCCATCTTCGAACAGGCGCTTACGTTTCCCGGTGTGGACCGCATCGAGAACCTCGGCGAAATTGCGAGTCTCGCGCGTCGCGATTTTGTCGAGCGTGAAAGTTTCATCTGCCATACAACGACAGCTTCCGTTGAGTATGGCTGCCTGATGATCGAGAACGCGATTCTACTGCGCACCAATCGTTCCGGCAGGGTTTACGCGGGAGTCGAAAAACTTTCCGCGCTGCAGCCGATCATCGATCGTTATATGCGCATCGCCGACGTTTCGGAGTCAGTCTTTCTTTTCGGACAGGACGACTGGCGACCACCGCGCCATCCCAACATCCGGCTGATTACGCTGAATCAGGATTTTCGTCTTGCGCGTGAGTGGTTCGTAATTACCCACTCGAAGTCGCTGAGCTCTGCGCTCGTGGCTTTCGACGAAGCCGGCGCCGACGGCGTACCGGAACAGATCAGGTACTGGGCTTTGAAGACGAGTAATGAGAACCTCGTGTGGAATTTGGCGAATGCAGTCGAGGGTGTGATCGACTGGACGCTCGCAGCTTAAACAGTTTTCGATTCTTGTACAGGTCGTTCGATCAACAACGGCACTGCTAATGTTTTGCCCTGTTCACTCGAGATTTTCGGACTTTCGACTCGGGATGTGAGCACGCGTCGAATTCTGCGTGGCAGTAGTCGACCGGCAAGTAGCGCAGTCGAGCCAATCAACTCCACCACGTCACCGCCGCCGCGCCAGTGTTCGCGCACGACGTGCGGTTCCGTCACGCTCATCAAACGAAGCAGCGTCAACCCAATCAGGTAAGCATCGTCAACCTGTCCGACAAACGGCAGCATGTCGGGAATGAAGTCGAGCGGCATAAACGCGTAAACAATCGCGCCCGCGACCAGCAGTCGTTCCTTTGCCGGCACGCGCGGATCGACCATCAGGCGCGCACTCAGCAAAAGCAGGTTCGGGATGACGAGCAACAGGTTGGTCATCCGGCTTTTCAACTCTGATCGTGGCATACGACGGATTATACAGATCCGTGCCGATCCGTGTAATCTGTGGCAACATTATTGCCCATGGACATCCTGGACCGAATTCGACAGCGAGCCGCATCAAGGCCGCAACACATCGTGCTTCCCGAGGGAAACGATCCGCGCACCGTTGTCGCTGCGGCTGAAGCTACGAGCCGGCGTATCGCGCGTATTACCGTGTTGGGAAATGATGAAACCATCCGCGGCATCGCGCGAGATAACCGTCTCGATCTCGGTGGCGTAACGATCATCGATCACAAGCGAGCCGGCGATTTCGACAAGATGGTTTCGCTTTTTCACGACTTGCGCCGGGCGAAAGGATTGATGGCTGATGAAGCGCGCACGCTCGTCTCCGATCCTTTGTACTACGGCAACCTGATGGTCCGATCGGGTCTCGCGGATGGATCGGTTGCGGGTGCGACGAATACGACGAGTCACACTGTTCGCGCCGCGCTGCATTGCATCGGTGTCAGATCCGGGTTCAAGCTGGTGTCGAGTTTCTTCTTGATGGCGCTGCGCAATAGTGAGTTTGGAAATGATGGCGCCATGATCTATGCCGATTGCGGAGTGGTGATCGATCCGAGTGCGGTTGAGCTTGCGGAGATTGCGCTGGCGGCGGCGGACTCGTGCAGGGCTTTGCTGGGGACGGAGCCGCGCGTTGCGTTGCTTTCGTTTTCAACAAAAGGAAGCGCGAAACACAAGTTGGTCGATAAAGTTGTTGAAGCAACGCGGACGATAAAGGCGCGCGCGCCGGAGTTGCTGGTCGATGGTGAGTTACAGGCTGATGCGGCGCTGGTTCCGGGAGTCGCGCAGTCGAAAGCTCCGGGATCGCCCATCGCGGGCCGCGCGAACGTCTTAATCTTCCCCGATCTTCAGGCGGGAAACATTGCGTATAAGTTGACGGAAAGATTAGCGGGCGCCACCGCCATCGGACCGATCTTGCAGGGCCTGGACAAACCCGCGAACGATCTCTCGCGCGGCTGCACGGCGAACGACATCGTGGACGCTGTCGCAATCACAGCCGTCCAGGCGCAGGCGCGTAAGGAGATGTAGTATTTCTTTGTGCCTTTGTGTAACCTTTGCGCCTTTGTGTGAAAGATTTGTTTCACACCAAGGCACCAGAAATGACCAAGGCACAAAGAAAAGCTGAGGCAACTTAGGATTCTGCCGGGCATCCAAACTGCCGAAATTCCCGAAAATGTTTTGGCTCAAACGCACAACCGGGCTTCTCGTGATCGCGGCATTCGTCGCAATTGCCGCCGCGCAATCGTCCAATCAACAACCTGCAAAGCCTGCTCCCAGCCCGTCGCCAACACCCGATGACTCGGTAAAAGTCTTTACTGAAGAAGTGCGTCTGCCCGTCGTAGCCTTCGACTCCTACGGACATTACGACCCGACGCTCGAGCTCGACGATATTCTCGTCCTCGAAGACGGCGTCGCTCAGCAACTCCGCAGCGTCCGGCACATACCCGCAAACGTCCTGTTCATCCTCGACACGGGCGGCGAAGCAAGCGGCCTCGGAGGCGCGTCAAAGAGCACAAGCCTGACGCGGCAAGTTGCATCAAAATTAGTAGCGCAACTTCAGGACGGCGTCTCGATGGCCGTGATGATGTCAGGCAACACGACAGAGATGGTGCAACCATGGACCACTGACAAGAACACGGTCCTTCGCACTTTAAAGAACAAGCTCATCTCAACGAAACGATCGCGAATCTCTGAGGCAATCGCCAGCGCGAGTGTGCAACTCAGCGAACGCCCGGAAGGAAGTCGTCACGTCGTGATGATCACTGACGGCGTTGATACTCCAGGCAGTAAGGTCGATAGCCAGGTAGCAATCCGCAAACTGATCGCTGCGCGCGCAACCGTTCACATCATCAGTTACACCGAGTTCGTCCAACAGAAGACCGAGAACCAGACTGCGTCATCTACCGGCCAGCGTC
The DNA here is from genome assembly GCA_035257785.1 of Pyrinomonadaceae bacterium. Lineage (GTDB taxonomy): Bacteria > Acidobacteriota > Blastocatellia > Pyrinomonadales > Pyrinomonadaceae > PSRF01. Next base: position 1,120 of record DATEWS010000815.1, on the reverse strand, counting down.
CGGCCAGTGCTGATCCAATCACAGCAACGGATCCGACGTTACCGCCGGGCACGACGCGTTCACCGTCGTACGGCATCCGTCTCAGGTTCGATCCGGCGATGAAACGGATGCGCAAAGCTTACGAGGATCAAGTGAGAAAGAGTGAGCAGGCGCTGAAGAATGTGGCGGATGAAACTGGCGGAAGAATTATGTTGCCGGGTAACAGTCAGGAAATGTTGGCCGAGGCCAGTGAAGTGGCGCGCGCAATTGGTGCTGAGTACGTTGTGACTTATCGTCCGAAGCGTCCACTCGCGGAAGCCACGCCCGGTGAATACCGCCGCATCGAAGTCGCCTCACGAAGAGTGGGCTTGAGCCTCCACGCTCGCCGCGGTTACGTCGTTCCTTCTGTCCAAAACTAATATAGGTCCAATAGGTTATATAGGACCTATTCTTCTAACTAACCGTCGCCTCGAGTCGCGCTTCCATCATCTGCATCACTTGCCGCACATCAAACTGATCCGGTTTCGGCATCAGCGATAATCGATGTAATTCTTCCCAATCTTCTTTCGGCACGCGGTGAAACGCTTCAACGACCTTCGGATCAAATTGCCGTCCCGCCCAGTCATCAAGTTCCTGCGACGCTGCTTCGTAAGGCTTGCCGCGACGATACACCCGATCGCTCGTAATCGCGTCGAACGCATCCGCCACTGCAAAGATACGCGCGCAGATGTCGATGTCTTCATTACGCAAACCGAGCGGATAACCGGTGCCATCCCACTTTTCGTGATGCTGCGCGACCACACGCGATGCGCCCTGCAAAAACTCAATGCCGCGCAGGATCTGTTGCCCGTGCAACGGATGCTCGCGCATCCGAACCCACTCTTCTTCCGTGAGCTTCGCCGGTTTACGTAAGATCGAATCAGGCACACCAATCTTGCCGATGTCGTGCAGCAGCGATCCAAACTCCAACGACTTCATTTCGGCGCTGTTCAACCCATACTCGCGGCCGAGTCGCAAACTGTAACTAACCACGCGTTCCGAGTGACCGTGAGTTTCCGAGTCGCGCGTTTCGAGTGCAGCAGTCAATGCTTTGAGTGTAGACCGGTAAGCACCTTCGAGAGAATTCAACGCCCGATCGAGT
>DATEWS010000814.1:0-3040 GCA_035257785.1 Pyrinomonadaceae bacterium | reverse complement strand
GGACTGCTGTTTGGGTCTGGCGTGTTGGTAGTGATGCTTGTTGATGTGGGCGCTTCCGTCTTTTGCGCGATAGAAGATTCTCCACCCTGCTTCGGTCGCAAAACAAAAAGACCAATCGCGGCTACGAGGATTAAACCGAGGGCCGGAACTGCGTAGCGCAACACCATCGGCGAAAATAGACTCGCCAAAAAGTTTCTCAGTGCTGAGGGTGCCGCGGGTTTGACAACTTCGGCTATACGAACAACACCTGCGGACGAACTCAGTTGCACAACGAGTTCGCGACACCGCGCACACTCAGCCAGGTGCGTCGTGTAACGCCCGCGGGCTGCCGCGGGTAAAACATTTTCAGCGTACGCACTCAGCTCATCAGCATCGAGATGATCGATGTCACCGTTCCCAGCGGACACAGGTGTTTCCAGACGCCGTCCCAGTCGCCGCAACAACAGATCCATCTCGTTGTTTGTTTGCTCTTTCATTCCCTTGTTAGAACGTATGAAACGCCCATACCTTGCAATCAAATTTGTGCAATATCCAGGTGCTGCGCCACTTCCGCGAACGATTTCTCCGTCTCCGTTTGTGTCCAACCTCGTTCATCAATCAGGATTTTTGCGACGCGTTTGCGCAAATCAGTTTGAATCCGCGTCAAACGGCGGCTTGCAGTTGCTTCGTGCACACCGAGCACCGCGCCCGCCTCGCGTAATCTCAGATTGTCGAAATAATAAAGTTTAACGAGCAGACGATCTTCGGCTGCTAACTCCTGAACGGCCGTGTTCAGCGCTTGTTGCATGTCGGCCTGTGCAAAACGATTTGACATCGACTCTTCGGGCGTCGGTATGCCGGCAAGCACGGCCTGGCCTTCCCCCAAACTCGCGTCGTGCGCGAGCCGGTCGAGATCCGCGTCCTCTTCCGTTTGCACCAGTCGCGACTGTTTACGAAATGTATCGACCGCGAGTTGGCCCACCACTGCGCGCAACCAACCGGCGAGCGAGCCGCGACCTGAGTAGTAGGCGAGTTTACTCGCGGGCGCGCCGTCTTTGCGCGTCCGCAATCCGTAGAGTTCGGCCCAGATCGATTGAGCGAGATCTTCGGCCGCATCTTCATTACTACTTGCCGAACGCGCCGCCGAGCGAACGGTCGTTGTAAATCGTTCGACCAGATCGTTCCAGGCGTTTTCATCGCCACGCTCGCAAGCGATAATCAAACAAAGATCGTCAGCCTGTAGCTCGTCGATAAACTTCGCGATCTCGGCTTCCGAAACATGCGGATCGTCTCGCAAAAGATACTTATCAACCGCCGCCGCAATCCGCGGCGCCAGCGACTCCCGGGCGAGCGAGCGATTGTCACTCGCACGCGCCAGCAAACGCTGCGCGCCGTCGTTCAAAACCTTCTGGATTTGGCGGCTACTCGACTCCACGGGACGTTAATCCTATCATCCTCGACAGCCGTTTGATGCACAATCCCATGCTGCGAGTCACCGAGATATTTCGCTCGATCCAGGGAGAATCAACCCACGCCGGCCGGCCTTGTACCTTTGTCCGGCTGACAGGTTGCCCGATGCGCTGTGTCTGGTGCGACAGCGAATATACCTTCAGCGGTGGCGAACACTTCTCGATCGAGAGCATTTTGGACCAGGTACGTGCCTTCGGCTGCAAACTGGTCGAGGTGACCGGCGGCGAACCGCTCGCCCAAAAGAAGGCCTTTACGTTGATCCAGCGTCTCTGCGACGAAGGTTATGAAGTGCTGATCGAAACAGGTGGTTATGTTTCAACGGAGGGTTTGGATCCGCGCGCGAAAGTGATTCTCGATATCAAGTGTCCGGCGTCAGGTGAAGAGCCGAGGAACGATTGGTCAAATCTCGAGCGCCTACGTGCTGATAAAGACGAAGTGAAGTTTGTCATCGCCGATGAGAACGATTGGCACTACGCGAAGAACGTGATCGAGAAATACGATCTGGAAAGCCGTACGCACGCGGTGTTGATCTCTCCGGCGTGGGGTTTGGTCGATTTACAACAACTGGCCGATTGGGTCGCCGGCAGCGGTTTGAAGGTGCGCATGCAGTTACAACTGCACAAATATATTTGGGGTCCCGAAGTTAAGGGGGTTTGATGGGCGGCTCTGAAGAAGTGGCGACTGAAGTGCTCGAGCGCGAGGAGATGATTGGACCACAACTCGGCATCTGTCTCGTCTCCGGCGGGATGGACTCGTGCGTCACCGCAGCGATCGCGCACGAAGAAAATGATGAACTCGCGTTTCTGCACGTCGCTTACGGTCAACGCACTGAGAAACGCGAACGCGAAGCTTTCGAGGCGTTGGCGGATCATTACAAGATCAAGTCGCGACTCGTCATTTCTTTGGAACACTTAACGCAGATCGGTGGTTCGTCGTTAACTGATCACGCCATTCCAGTGACTACGGCAAATCTGGCAGCCGCAGGAATTCCGTCGAGCTACGTTCCTTTTAGAAATGCTCACCTGCTGTCGGCGGCGGTGAGCTGGGGAGAAGTGATCAAAGCTACGGCGATCTACATCGGCGCGGTGGCGGAGGATTCGTCCGGCTATCCCGATTGTCGCCCGGAGTTTTACGAAGCGTTTCAGCAGGTGCTCGACACTGGTACCAAACCCGAAACGAACATCGAGATCCGAACGCCCGTCATCGCGATGCGGAAGTCTGAGATTGTTGAAAGAGGGCTCGCGCTGGACGCGCCTTTGCAACTGACCTGGTCGTGTTACCAGGAATCGGAATTGGCTTGCGGAAAGTGTGATTCGTGTGCCCTGCGTTTGCGCGCGTTTCGCGAGGCGGGAGCCCGCGATCCAATCCCCTACATGCTTGACAGTAGTCGTTTTGCTTATTAATTTCTACGTACTTTCTCAGGCAATATTATTACAACCAGTGATCAGTGTGGACGCATCGTACGAACGACTTCGCAACGGATGTCCGCACACGATGGAGGAATCTTTAGATGATTAACAAATACTTTTTCGGCGCGCTTGCAGTCGCTGTTCTCATTACGTCGGCTTCTCTAACGGCGTGTGCGCAGGTC
>DATEWS010000813.1:0-4161 GCA_035257785.1 Pyrinomonadaceae bacterium | reverse complement strand
TGCCGGTCGCACACTCGAATCAGCAGTCGCGCGTGGTAACGATCCGGCGCCGGTTTACGCGCTGCTGGCAGACGTCTACGAGCAAAGCGGTCACGTTGAAAACGCGATCCCGGCGATGCGCCTGGCTATTCAGCGCGATCCTCAGTCTGAGAAGTATCGGTTCGCGTACGCAGTTTTGTTAACCAACTCGAACGCGCCCGGCGCCGCTGTTATCCGGCTCGAGGAGTCGCTTCAGTCGTTCCCTTCATCGTCGCGTCTGTGGTTCGCACTCGGATTTGCGAACTTCAAGCTCGACAAAAATGAAGAGGCTGAGCGCGCCTTTCGGAAAGCGATCGAACTCGATCCGAAATTCGCACCGGCGTTCGCCTATCTTGGATTGATTCGAGCGCGCACCGGCGCGTACGGCGAGGCGATTTCACTGTACGAAAGTGCTTTGCGCGCCGACGCAAAACTCGGCGTGGTCCATCACCTGATCGCCGACGCGATGCTCAAGCAGAATGCCGACCCGCGAGCTATCGAGACACATTTGAGAGAGGCGGTCGAGATGGATCCGGCATTCACGCCGGCGCGCCTGTCACTCGGCAAACTCTTCATGCGCTCGCAACGATGGGCCGACGCTGTCGCACAATTCGAGGAGGTTATCAAACTCGATCCGAACGTGCCCGAAGCGTATTACCAACTCGGTCTCGCCTATGGTCGACTCAAACGAACCTCCGACGCACAGTCAGCAATGGCCACCTTCAAGCGTCTGAGCGACGCCGAGAAAAAACGCGAGGACGCGGACCTGCGCGAGGTCGTGAAGCGGTTAAGCAACGTACGTTTCTGATCCGTGTTTTCCGTGTAATCTGTGGCTCAAATATGAAGAGACGACAATTCATGCGTGGGGCGGCGGCGATTAGCGCCGGTATTCTGGTTGAACGCGCGGGTGGTCTGACGCACTCGTCGTACGCCGCTGATTCGCGTATCGAAGTTCTGCTTGGCGAAGAGATCGGGACGATCAGTCCCACCATCTACGGCCACTTCGCCGAACATCTCGGCGGCGTCGTCTACGACGGCATCTGGGTCGGTCAAAACTCACGCGTGCCAAACACCGGCGGCATCCGCAACGCGCTCGTTGATGCGCTGAAACGGATCAAAGCGCCGGTCATCCGCTGGCCCGGCGGCTGCTTCGCCGACAGTTACGACTGGCGCGACGGCATTGGACCACGCGCACAACGCCCGCGACGCACAAACTTCTGGGCCGACGCGCCCGAATGGCGAAACGCTCCGGACGGTCCATGGAAGTATGAACCCAACCACTTCGGGACCAACGAATTTGTTCGCTTCTGCCAGCTATCAGGCGCCGAGGGTTATCTCGCCGCGAATGTGCGTGGACTCGGTGCACAACAGTTTTACGAATGGATCGAGTACTGCAACTCGCCCGCGGGCTCGACAACCGGCGCTGAGCGACGCGCCAGCGGTGAGATGGCGACGCGCGATCCATTCCGTGTGCGCTTCTGGGGCGTGGGCAATGAAACATGGGGTTGCGGCGGTAACCTGACGCCCGAAGAATACTCCGCTGAATACCGTCGCTTCACCGCCGCCGTTCCGCGTTACGGCGTTAACCTGAGCTTCGTCGCTTCCGGCGCAAACGTCGACGACTTCAACTGGACTCGCGGATTCTTTTCGAAGATCGCGGAGAAGAATCGCGGCCTGTTCAATAGCATTTTCGGCTGGGGCTTGCATCACTACGCATGGAACCTCGGCTTCGGCAAAACCAACGACTGGTTCGCCGCAAAAGGCGACGCGCTGAAGTTCAATGATGCTGAATATTACGAACTACTGCGCGACGCGGATCGCATGGAGTCGCTCATCAACGAACATTGGACCATCATGGGCGAATACGATCGGCAACATCGTGTGAAGCTGGTCGTCGACGAGTGGGGTGCGTGGTACAAACCGGGATCGGAAGTCGATCCGACTCACCTTCTGGGCCAACAATCGACGATGCGCGACGCCCTGCTCGCCGGTCTCACGCTCGACACGTTCAATCGTCACGCAGACAAAGTCGCGATGGCGAATGTTGCGCAACTGATCAATTGTTTGCATTCACTCTTCCTCGCGCATGAAGATAAGTTCATCCTGACGCCGACGTTCCACGTGTTCGAGATGTTCATGCCACACATGGGTGGGCGAGCGGTGCGTGCTGTGTTCAGCGCGCCCGAAGTGCAATACACGCGTATTGATAAACCGGCGGAGTTCTGGGGACTAGCAGGCTCCGCATCGGTTAACGGCAAACAAATAACGCTGACGGTGACGAATCCTCATCTCAGCGAACCGCGAGAAACAGAGATCGCAGTACGCGGCACGCGCGTCTCCGCAGCTCAGGCGCGCGTGCTATCGATGCCCGACGTTCACGCGCACAACACGTTCGAGAATCCAAACGTCGTGCAGCCTCGCAACGAACAGGCGACGGTCGCTGCTGGAGTTGTCTCGTATCGCTTCGCGCCGGCTTCTGTGACGCGTTTACAGATCTCACTCGACTAAAGTTATGTACTGGGAAGAGCGTTGGCATCCATTACGCGAGGAGTGGGTAATCATTGCCGCTCACAGGCAAAACCGCCCGTGGAGTGGTGAGACGATTGAACACAACGAAGAGCCGTTACCCGAATACGTGCCTGACTGCTATCTCTGTCCCGGCAACCTGCGCGTCAGCGGTGAGCGAAACGATAACTACACCAGCACATTTGTCTTCGACAACGATCATCCGTGCGTCGGCCTGGACGCTCCCCAAACACTGCAACAGCCGCCAGGCATTTATCGCAATCGACCAGCCACCGGAATTGCGCGCGTAGTTTGTTATAGCCCGAATCACAGTCTTGCACTCGCCGAGCTCGAGCCGAGCGCGATCAAAAATTTGCTCGGCGTTTGGCAGGAACAGTATCGAGAGCTAAGCGCGCTTGAAGAGGTCAAGCACGTGCTGATCTTTGAGAACAAAGGCGAAGCAGTTGGTGTTTCGAACCCACATCCGCACAACCAGATCTACGCGACAAACTTCATCTTCAAAACCATCGAGACCGAAGCGCGCGCGAGTCAACGTCATTTCACCGAAACGGGACGCGTTCTTTTTCAGGATGTGATTCGCGCCGAGAAAGAAGACGGCCGCCGCATCATTTGCGAGAACGAAACGGCAATCGCTTTCATTCCCTACTTCGCGCGTTACGCGTATGAGGTTTTTGTTGCGCCGAAGGCGACACATCCGAGTATCGCCACACTCGCACAAAATGAGTTGCGCGATTTCGCCGCGCTGCTAAAACAAGTGCTCGTCAAGTTTGATAACCTGTGGCAAATGCCCTTCCCGTACGTGATGCCGCTGCACCAGGCGCCGGCTGACCGCGGCGACTACTCGAGTTTTCATTTTCATATCGAATTTCATCCGCCGTTGCGTCGTCCAAACCTTTTGAAATATCTGGCGGGACCGGAAATCGGCGGCGGCAACTTCCTCTCCGACACCGCGCCGGAAGAGAAAGCGGCCGAACTGCGTGCGCAATCCGACGTGCACTACAAACACGCTTCACAGGTGCAGCCATGATTGCGGATCTGCTTGGTCCAATCCGGCGGATTCACGAGCGAGTGCGCGATGCCGTGGTTGCGGAGTGCGAGCGTGCCGAGTTGGACCAGCTCGCGAAGGTTGTCGATGACGAATCGGAAGGCGACACGATTTATGCGATCGATCGCGTCAGCGAAGAGTTGCTGGTTGAGTTGTTTGCAAATGAGATCGCGACGCTCGCGCCAATCGTGCTGGTCGCTGAAGGACTTGAAGGCGGGCAGATCGTGTTGCCGGCCGGCGCAAAAGAGAGCGACGCTGCGTGGCGTGTGATTGTCGATCCGATCGACGGCACGCGCGGTCTGATGTATCAGAAAAGATGCGCCTGGGTGTTGACGGGAGTCGCGCCGAATCGCGGCGACGAGACGAACCTCCAGGACATCGAGCTCGCCGTGCAGACGGAGATACCCCTCGTGAAACAACATCTCTGCGACGTGCTTTGGGGGACTCGCGGAAGTGGTGCGCACGCGGAGCGATTCAATCGTCTGACGCAGGAACGAAAACCGTTGCCGCTGCGACCATCGCGTGCGAAGTCGATCCGGCACGGCTTTGCGATGATCGCTCGCTTCTTTCCC
>DATEWS010000812.1:0-6981 GCA_035257785.1 Pyrinomonadaceae bacterium | reverse complement strand
CAGCGGGGGCAAGCCCTTCTTCCTGACTTGTTCTATTCTTGGTAGCTAATTCCCCTCTGGTTTCTATTCCTGGAGAAGTTCATTTTTGCTGCTGCCACCAGTTATCGTCTGCTCCGCGATTTGCAAATGAATGTGCAGCCGAACCTCTGGCAGCCGGAGCTTGTCTGAGGTGGCCTTGGCGCGATCGAAGTTGATCAACGCGAGGCTACCCAGCACATCTGACATCTGCTGCGTTATTACGGCCAGAGTCCCTTCGTTCTGCATGTCGAGCTCGTCGTTGTCGAAACTTTGCAGGCCAAACCCCTCGAGCATACGCGCGGCGGTACATAGCTCATTAAACTGCTCGATCAGCGGATCGATAATCTCAAACGAGCGTTTCGAATCGTAAGGCGAAAACGCTCGTGCAATCTCAAGCAACGCGCCCATCTGCTCCTGATCCGCCGCTTGTGGCGATTGAGGCAACAGCCCTCTCGCCTGCTCGAGCAGACTCAAAGCCGTTGCTCGCTTCTGCCCTGGTCCAATCTGTGCGACAAGTTGAACCAGCTGTCCGGCCCTCTCGCTCGGGGTGCGCATGGCGCCGATACTCTTCAGCGCCTCTTCAATCTTTCCGCTCGACATCGCGTGCTCGATCTGTTGCTGCTCGATTGTTTGCAGAACTTGCGCGCGTTGATATGGATTGGTCACATGCTCCTTCAGGATCTGTTTGGCGGCATTTACGTCGCCATTGTTGCCTTCACGCGTGGCCAGCGCGATGTACAGTTGTTCGCGAAGTTCCGGCGGCGCTTTTTCGATCGACTCAAGTGCAGCTTCAACCGGATTGTTTGCGACCGCATTCTGAAATTCCTGGTACTGGTTGGCGTAGGGATTAGTAAAGTTGCCAATAATGTCTGCCTGTTTCTTAGTCAACGCCGCGCTACTACCACTAACAACCGTGTCGAGCTCGTCTCCCAACGCCTTGAGTCCGGCCATCATAGACCATACGGCGCCCGCTGAGGCTTCGTATGTGCGGTTCGTCGGAATCGTGAACGACAGTACTTCGCGAAGCATTTTCTGGACCAACTGCTTGTATTCCGGTTCGGAAAGCAACCCTGTATGTAAATTCTGAGCCGCAACCACCGCCATCGGATTTGGACCATCCATGGGCTGGCCTTGCTTATTTCCGCCGTGGTAGTAGCTCATTAGCGCGATCGCGAGATTTGCTGCTTCGATATTTGCCGCCAGCTTATCTTCACCGAGTAACTTGCCGGCTATGTCGTGTACGAGTTCGGTTGCGAGCTCATGGTTCTTCTCAGCGAGTTGCGATGCGGTGTTGAGCAGCGATGGCGAATACCCCTTCTTCAAATTTTGTCGCGCGATTTTGACCGCGCGGTTAGGATCCTTGCGTCCGATCTCATCCGCAATTGAAAGTTCAAGCACGCTCTCCTGGTTCACTAGCTCTTTTGGACCACCGTAAGGACTGTATTTCGGTGTTGTGGCGTGAAGAAAATCAAGCGCCGCGTCGGGGTCCGTTTCCGCCAAAGCCCGGATCACGTCATTCCGCAGTTGCGATAACGATGAGTAGTCCATCATCGACTCATCCGTGTCGTCTTCGTTCTCCGGATTCGCGGCGGCAAGAAGTTGCTTCAGATCTGCGACCGCATCCGACAAGTACTTGTTGGCGCTTTTTTCGTCAGTGTCTTTAAGCAGATCAGCAGCGGTGAGTTGGGCGTTAATGCGAGTGTGAGGCGAGCGCATTTGTGAAATCGCGTCTCTGAGTTCCAACAGCAGTGCGATGCCTTTTGCTTTCGCGGTCTCGCGGTTTTTGCTCGCCTCGATCTCTTCTTCCGTCGCCTCGCGCGCTTCAATGAGGTTGATCTGGTACTGACCACTCGTATTGTCATCTTTGTTGAGCGGGGTTATCGAGACGCTATACTTTCCCGACTCTGTCGCGAGGAAAGAGATCTGTTCGTTACCCTCGGCTCCGTTGGGCGTGTCGCATTCCGTCAACGGTTTGCCCCCAGGCGATGAAATCTTGACGAGGACATCGATACCTTTCTGCTCAACCACCAGTTGCACGACGCTGTTTGCTTTAGTATTGACCGTGAACTCGTGAACCTGACCCGGTCCTAAGGTGCGCTCGATCGGAACGCCTGGCTGAAGCGTGGTGGAGCTTTGGGCCTTGGCGACAATAAGCGAGGAACAAATAAGGAAGGGGAGAAGAATCAGAGCCCGAATTTTCATGTGAGCGTCTCCTGATGGCGACCTGGGATCTCAGAACGATGAAGTGCTGGACTGATTTTCCACACTTAAGACGCCAAAACAACGTAAAGAGTTCCCAAAGCACCTCAATAAAATAGAGCAAAACCTGTGGTCCCGCGGGACCAGATCTTTATAGACCCAAACGAATCCAAGCAAACCGTGGGCTACGTCAGGAACCAGATGTTGTTGGCCACAGACAAGAGGCAGGAGCAGGGTACAGCGGCAGAAAAATCCTGCTCGTGTTCCGCGCTTCTGCTCATTCTAAGTTAGTGACTTTTGCCGAAAGCGTTGCTGCCGAGGAAGTTTTCTCGCAGGTAAGCTACTGTGTCGTGCAGCGTTTCGCCAGGGTCGCGTGGTTTGAAACTGAGTTCACGCGAGGCTTTGGAGCAGTTCAAATACCAGAAATACTGGGCCATTTCGATGGCGCCGGGCTCAACGGGTGAGGCGAGGTCCCATTGTTTGAAAAACGAGTCGAGCAGGTTTGCGCCTGTGATTGCCAGCCTTGACGGCAATGCCAGCCAAGGCGCCGAGACCTTTGTAAGTCGTTCAAGTCGCCCAAAGAATTTTGAGAAGGTCCAGTTCGCCGCGCCGAGCAGGTAACGTTCTCCGTGCCTGCCTTTTTTCATCGCCATTCGAAAGCTTGTTGCTGCGTCGCGCGCATCGACAAAGCTCAAGCCGCCCGTCGGTACTGCGGTGATCTTGCGCGCCATGAAGTCGAGAATGAGTTTTGTGGAACTAAGACGATCGTCACCCGGACCAAGCAGCAGGCTCGGATTCATGATCACGAGGCGCAAACCTTTGCCCTGGAAACGCTCGAGCGCCGCCATCTCCTGGTAGGCTTTGCTCGCGTAATAAGGCCAGCGCGAGATGATATCGAGCGGGACCGGATACGTTTCGTCGGGAGTAGCCTCACCGTCCTCAGTGACTGCCACCGTGCCGCTGGTTGAGGCGAGCACAATCGTCTTCACGCCTGCGGCTTTGGCGGCGTCACAGAGCAGGCGCGTGCCTTCGACGTGAATGTCGTACATGGCGCGCGCGTCTTCACGTTCGCGCGAGACTTTACCTGCGAGGTGATAGATCTCGCTGATACCTTCGACAGCGCGCTTGTTGTCTTCGGCGTTTGTGATCGAACCGGCGAAAGTTTCGACGCCGAGGTCGACGAGCCAATCGGGAATGGACGTGGCCATCACGCGAATGTCTTTGGCGCCGTCTTCAGTGAGCTGGCGAACGAGATGTGAGCCGAGAAAGCCCGTGCCGCCGGTGATGAGTGTTACCGCGCGCTGGCGTTTCTCGATAGCCGCACGACGCTTCGTGCCGGTGGTCATGCGAGCGGTACGTTTGCCTGAAGTTTTAGAGGGCATGAGATTAATTTTCACGCGGCGGCGCAGCGGCGCAACGATAAGCACAACTCCTGTTCTCGTTGCGCCGCTGCGCCGCCGCGTGAGAATCCTATACGGCGACCTCCTCAGCTACAGCCGAGAGCTCGCGCTTGCGCTCGCTCTTCCATTGCCGCCGCATCGCTTTCGCATCGAAAGTTCCACGCGTGCCGTCGCGGAGGTTCACAACCTCGTGCCGGACGCGAGCGGCGATCAAACGATAAGCCTCTGCGCGTGGCATTCCCTTTGTCATCTCTTCGAGTTCATCGATTTCGAGGAAACGGCCAATGCGCGCGCCGACGTTACGATTCTTGATGATCGTCGTGCCTTTCGGCATCGCTTCATACGTGCCGTCCAAAAACATCGGCAGGATGCCAACGCGCGCGTGCAGCGCCAGATATCCAACGACGGGTTTGAAATCGGCCAGGATTCCCGTCATCGACCGCGTGCCTTCGGGAAAGATGAGCGCGTTGTAACCACGATCGAGAAACGACTTCGCGTGACGAAGCGATTGCCGCAACGATCCGGTGCGTTCCATCGGCACGAGATTCGTAAAGTTCTCCATCACGGCGCGCTTGTACTTGGTGTCGAAAAAGTAATCCGCAGCAGCGAGCGCGACGAGATCCTTGCCGTACTCACCGAGCGCCATCTTCGTCAGTCCCATGTCCAGGTGCGAAGCATGATTCGCGGCCACAAGGAAGTTCGTGTGCGGCGGGATATTGGATTGTCCTTCGTAATGCGCGCGCAGGAATTGCTCGTAAAGGAAACGCTGGAGGAAGTCGCCGGCCTTGTTTCCGGCTGTGCGCACAAACGCGGGGACGTGAATCTCGTCGTCATCTTTATGGCGATCGTCAATTCTGCTCGCTTCTTTCGTTGAAGCAGTTGGCTGCCGACTCACTACGGTCAAGAGTTCTCGGACGTCCTGAATCTCGTTAAATCGCTCCGGCGCGGAGATCGAACCACCAGCGCCTTCGATCGCGGTGGCGAGCTCGACAAACATCAAACTATCGAAACCGAGATCACTCAAACGCGAATCGATCGCGACTTCCGAGCGCGGCCGGTTTGCAACCGTCGCGACGACACCGAGTAGCCAGTTTGAATCAGCATTGACTGTGTCCTGCACGCTGCCGCGACGTCCGGACTTCTGACTCTCTTCGAGCGACTCCATGATCTGCACCACTTCGCGTCGCTTTACTTTGCGCGTGGCCGTGCGCGGCAACTCGATATCAGTGAAGTGCAAAACTTTCACGCGTTTGAAATAGGGCAGCGAAGCCGAGACTTCGCGGAAGTGTTCTTCAACGAGGCGATGCAGCGCGGCCCGCGAGAGTGAAATATCGAATTCGTCGTCAGCCACCACGAGACACGCGACTTTCTCACCGGGGCCATCCGGCAAACCGACAATACTCAGCTCCTTGATGTAAGGCGAGTTCGAATAGATCTCTTCGAGCTCGTCCGGATAGACGTTTTTCCCATTGGTATCGACGATGATCTCTTTCGAACGACCGACGAGATAAAGATTCCCGTCGTCGTCAACGCGACCAAGATCGCCCGTGTAGAGCCAACGTTCGATGAGCGTCTTGCGCGTTGCCGCTTCATCTTCGTAATAGCCGAGCATAACGTTTGGCCCACGCGCGATCACTTCACCGACGCCACTTGTGTCAGGATCAGAAATACGCACTTCAACGCCCGGTAACGGCTTGCCAACAGTTCCCGTGAGCATGCGATCCTCAGGCCGTGTCACGGTGAGAACAGGCGAAGCCTCAGTTAGACCATAACCTTCGAGGATGGTGAAGCCGAGACCGTGAAAGTCGCGTTGAATCTTCTCGCTCAGCGCAGAGCCACCGCTGATGAAATAACGAATACGCCCGCCGAGACCTTCGTGTATCGGATAAAACAACACCTGGCCTAGATTAAGTGGCGTCTTATCGCGCAGCCACGCGTTGGCAATGATCAGGTTTTCAGCAGTCTTGCCGATCAGGTCACTGCGTTCGTAGAGACGGGTCTTGATGCGGCGATGCAACAACTCCCAGAGCGCGGGAACGCCAACCATTCCCGTCACGTGCCCGTTCTTGATCGCGCGCGCGAGGGCGTCGCTGGTTAGTTCCGGCAGGTAAGTGATCTGAGCGCCGCGACTCAGCGGCGTTAAGAAACCCGTCGAGAACTCGAAGGTGTGGTGTAAAGGAAGAACCGACAACACACCATCCTGCGTGGTCATATCAAACACTGACGACAACATCGAAACCATGCTCGTCAGGTTGCGATGCGAAAGCATCACGCCTTTGGGTTGACCTGTCGTTCCGGAAGTGAATATCAGTGAAGCGACGCTTTGCGCATGTGCTTTTTGTGGCAACAGCGCGATACGTTGATCTTCCGTCTCCTCATCAGCCAAGGCGAAGACTTCTTGATAGGTCCAAAGTCGCGTCACCTCCGGGAGTCGTTCACGCAGATCGGGATGCTCTTCGAGCACTGCTTCGCTACAGATCATGCCCGCCGCATTTCCGGCACGTGCAAAGTTGAGAATCTCGTTAGTCGAACTTTCCGGATCGCATGGGATACAAGTCGCCCCGGCCTTTAGCACGCCAAAATAACTCATGCCCCACTCGGGCGCGTTGCTGCTGACGAGCATCACGCGATCGCCAGGCTTGATTCCTTCACTCGCGAGAAATCCGGCCGCGCGCGTCGCCAGTTCACGCAAGTCGGCATACATGTACTGCTCCTTGCGACCATCGCGTTCGATTCGCATCGCCACGCGCGTCTCGTGTCGCTTGGTCGCCGTTTCAAACAGCTCAAGCAGATCGCGATAGGTGTAGACGCGTTTCGGCTGCGCGCGCATCTCGTCTTCGAGCGTTGGGAATACCCATTTCGTGAGCCCAGGCAAGTGAATGTTGAGCCAGTAGTGGTACCAGTCAAACTTTTCCGGATGCCAGGTCAGCAACGCGCGTTCGTCTTCACTGATGCGATCGAAGAGTGAACGCACGTTGTCGCAACGAAAGACGTAAGCATTCTCGACCGTGAACGGCCGAAACATTTCAAACGCATCGCTGGTTTCGCGCGTGAATTCTTCGACTCGTTCAACCTTGTCCTTCAGCAGATCGATCACTTCGCCGACACGCCCGCCACCCCAACGCGGCCGCACTCGTTCAAGCAACGACGACGCCTTCTTCGCAGTCGCATTGAACATCGGTACCGACGTGTTTTCGAACTTCGACACTGTAACTGGCCGTGGCTCCATACGCGCGGCAATTTGATTAAAGATCTTCGGGCCGGTCTCCTTCTCTTCGAAGTGCCTTCGCTTGTCGAGGCCGCACAGACCGATGATTCGTTCCATGTTGTTGGCGTTGGAATCACCAGTAGCTGCCTGGTAAAC
>DATEWS010000811.1:0-5502 GCA_035257785.1 Pyrinomonadaceae bacterium | reverse complement strand
TCATCAGCGTCGTCGAGTGCTTCGAGCACTGTTGGTTTCGGACCACACGAGCAAGCGCTGGCCGTTCGTGACATGCTGAAGAGAAGCGCAGCTGAGAAGACTAAAAGGAAGAGACTTCGCGAGGATCGGGGTAACATTTTTACTCTCATTGTGTTTGGGCCATTCTACCGTATGACTGTGATCTTCGTAACAGGATGAATCTCCCATGCGGTTGCGCGCCAGTTGCCTGCGCGTTGAGGATGGATGTTCTCTGACTCTTCGGCGTGGCCTGCGTCGAAATATAACCAGCCTTCGAATTCACACCAGTGGCCCACGAGCTGCGCTTGTAACGTTTGTTCAGACCAATCGATTCCCTGCTGCGCGGCCGACTCTCTTACCTTCGGCGTGACCTCGACCACGACCTGTTCGGTCTTCGCAGCGCCGTTTCGATTCGCAATTACGATGTGAATGTCACGACGGCAAGGGTTGAAGCAGTTTGTTGCTTCAGGACGAGCATACGCGACATCGATCACCTGACCTTGAACTCTGGCGGCATGATCGTTGGACCAGCGACTACTATCGTCACCCGGTTGGAGTAAGGCATCGAGCGTGACTCTCGAATCAAAAGCAGCAGCGTGAGGAATCGCGATCCTGTTCTTTAATCGATGCAGATGGCGCGCGTTTGCAGTGAGAGCAATTCCGGCGTCCGGACAATTCCGCGCGAGCACGATCCAAACCGCCACGATAGCAACGACGACAACGCCAACGAGCGGTAATGTTCGCCTTTTCAAGCCGTATACGCTCGGAACGCGTACCAGACGCCGAAGCAGATGCTGAGCACGCCGGCCAGCGTTTGTAATCCCTGATGGACGTGAGTGAGTTTTCCGGAGGTGAACGCGAAAGGCAAGCCAATTAATCCCGACATCACGAGCATCCCTGCGATCGATCCGAGTCCGAAAGTCGCCACATAGATAAACCCGAGCAACGAGGAACTGATCTGCGTCAGCACGAGCAGAGTCAACGCGCCAGATCCGGCAAGACCGTGCACCATGCCAACCAAAACAGGCTTCAATCCGATACGCGACACCGCGTGTGAGTGAGCAGTTTGCAAACTCGGATTGTGCTTGCTTTCGTGCTCGTGAAAGTGAACGTGCGTGTGCGACAGACCGTCGTGACTGTGCTGGTGTACGTGAACTTCGCTATTCGTCCGCGACGCGCGCCAAAGTGCACTCACGCCCAAACCGATGATCATCAGCGCCACGCCCAACTCGAGCCAACCACTTACCCAATCCGGAATTGCAATCCGAAACGTCAGCACAACGACGGCGACGACCAGCAGCGACGCAGTGTGTCCAGCGCCCCAGAGCGCACCGACAAGTGCGGAGCGAAAGACATTCTTGTGCCTGCTCACAATCGTCGTGATCGCCACGACGTGATCGACTTCCGTTGCGTGTTTTAATCCGAAGACCAGTCCGATACTCAGGACGGCAAGTAAGTTGAACGAACCCGGGTTATCTAACATACGTTCCGGGTAGCATATCAAACGATACTTTTTAGGGTCCAACAACCCTAAAAGATGTCGTTAGTAGTTTTTCTTTGTAGCCGCAAAAAGGCACAAGAAGCACAAAAGGGTTCTCGACGTGCTCTTGTGCCTTTTGTGGCGGCGGATCGTCAGTGGTGCTGGTGCCTCATGCGGTTGACGAAGGAGACGCAGTCGCCCTGGTTTTTGAAAGCAGGGTCGGTGAACGTCTTCCAGCCCCCGTTCTTGCACTGATCGATACCGGTTGGTCCCTGCGTCCTGATCGCAATGAAGGCGGGGCTGGCTCCCACCGAAATTGTGGCGGTTACTGTATTCGTCGCAGTGCTGATCACTGAGACTGTGTTGATACTGGAATTTGCCACGTAGACGAAGGTCCCATCCGGTGTGACCGCAACTCCTTTTGGATTTGATCCGACAGGAACGGTGTTGACAACGGTATTGCTCGCCGTGGCCAGCACCGACACATCGTCGCTAGCAAAGTTCGCCACATAGGCAAAGGCCCCATTCGGCGTGATGGCTACTCCAAATGGACTGGTGCCAACCGTCGGGGTTGCAACCACTGTGTTGGTTGACGTGTCGATCACGCTGATAGTGGTGTCAAGTGAATTACTTGTTACATACGCGAACGCACCATTCGGTGTTATAGCTATCGATCCGGTAGGTCCCGATATAGTGGCAACCACCGTGTTAGTCGCTGTGTCAATCACGGACACCAACTCGCCACCAGGGCCACCACTAAAACTCGACACATAAGCGAAAGCCCCATCCGGCGTGAACGCAACTCCCAATGGGCCGTCTCCAACAATTATGTTGGCAACCACGGTGTTGGTCGATGTTTCGATCACCGAAACTGAGTGTCCAAGAAGATCAAAATTCGTCACATAAACGAAGGCTCCACTTGGCGTGATGGCGACTCCTAGCGGGAAGCGTCCCACCACCGGCACAGTTGCTGTGACAGTGTTGCTCGCCGTGTCGATCACCGACACATTGTTGCTATTAGCATTCGCCACATAGGCAAACGCCCCATTCGGCGTGAGGGCTATTCCGTGGGGATTCGATCCTACCGGAATGGTGGTGGTTACTGTGTTAGTGGCTGTATCGATCACCGAGACAGTGTTGTTACCACTGTTCGTTACATACGCTTTGGTTTGGGCCAGCGCGGCGCCGGCTCCGCAGACAACAAAAAACAGCGCGAGGGTTACTGCTCGAATCGCTGCGTTAAAAGATGGGATTGAGACTCTGTGAGTAAATTGGAACATGGTTACAATCTCCTTGTTCATTGCCACCTAAAGATCTTCAAAGCCACTATAAAACTGACAAAACACCACGCCAGCAGTATCGCGATCGGACTCCAGTTGGACGACAGCGACGCGCCTTCGTTCATCAACGCGCGCAACACATTATTGAGCGCAGTCAGCGGCAGCGCCTGGATGAATGGTTGCAGTAGTTGCGGGAACCGTTCCGATGAGAAGAACGTGCCTGACAGCAACCACATCGGCAGCATGATGAAGTTCATCAAACCTGAGACTCCTTCGATCGTTGTCGGTCGCGCAGCAACAAGCAATCCGATTCCGGAAAAAGTGAAGCCACCGAGCATCGTAATTAACGCAACACTCAACCACGAACCGCGCACTGTAAAGCCAAACACGAGCCACGCGAACACGATAACGGCCGCGACTTCAAGCACCAGAAACAGCAAACGCGACAACATGAACGAAAGCAGGTAATGTGATCGATGCATCGGCGTCGCTGCAAAGCGCTTGAGGAGTTTGCGCGAACGCGCGATCACCACGGTGAATCCGAGTCCCCATAATCCGCTGCCCATCAGGTTCATTCCAATCAAACCCGGAACGAGAAAATCAACGTAACGAGCGCCGGGTTCAGTAACCTTGTCTTCACCAACGTTCACCACGTCAGATCGTCCCTTGCCTCTTTGCAAAACATCGTCAACTAACAGTCGCGCTGTGCGACTCTCGGGACGTGTTGGATCAAAACGATAGGCGAACGCATCGTTCTCCGGTTTCACAACGATCGAAATCTTCCCGCTTCGCAATGCTTGTGCGGCTTCGTCGGGACTCATTACCTTCGCGGTAATCTCAGACGAACGAGACAAGACGTT
The DNA here is from genome assembly GCA_035257785.1 of Pyrinomonadaceae bacterium. GTDB lineage: Bacteria > Acidobacteriota > Blastocatellia > Pyrinomonadales > Pyrinomonadaceae > PSRF01. The sequence goes on along the minus strand of DATEWS010000811.1, from coordinate 1,864 downwards.
GGCAGTCTCGCTTACTCTCGTGTCGCTGGCGGAACCTTCGATCGCCACGAGCGTCTTGTCCGGCGCGGTATTGCGAAACGCGATTCCGAGTGCGAACGTCATTAACACGGGAAAAACGAAAACCCAGAACACAGCTTCGCGCTCGCGCAGGAACTCACGCATGCGCATCACAGTCAGCTCAACGAGGGGATGCAACGTTTGAGGTTTGTCGCTTCCACGCCACCCTTTTTCCTGGACCAGAGTTTCATTTGCTTCAGCCATCGCGGAGCATTCTCCCTGTCAAACTGACGAATACGTCTTCGAGTGTCGCCTGGTGCGTGGTGAGTGTGACGAGTTCTGATTGTTGTCGTTTGATCTCAGCAAGCAGCGCCGGCAAGGCGACGCCGATCTCTGAAACGGTGAGTGCATAAACATCGCCGCGTTTGTGCAAGTGATTAACTGCCGGAAGTCGCTTCAACGCATCTTCGGCAAGCTCCTGCGTGACACTGAACTCTATGATCTGGTCCGCGCCGAGCGATTCAATCAACTCGGCCGGCGTACCGAGTGCGATCATCTTTCCGTGGTCCATGATCGCGACGCGGTCGCAGAGACGCGCTGCTTCTTCCATGTAGTGCGTCGTCAGTAGGATCGTTCCGCCGCCCGCACGAAATTTTTCAACTATGTCCCAGAGTGAGAGGCGCGCCTGCGGATCGAGTCCGGTTGTCGGTTCGTCGAGGAACAGCAGTTCCGGATCGCTAACGAGCGCGCATGCAACTGCGAGTCGTTGTTTCTGCCCGCCTGAGAGTTTGCCCACTCGTGCATTTCGCTTCTCTTCCAGCGCGACAGTGTGAATAACGTCGTCGACGTTGTGTCCGCGTTGATAGAAACTGCGAAAGAGTCGCAACGTCTCGACAACGGTCACCTTTTCCGCGAGCTGAGTTTCCTGTAACTGAACGCCGATGCGTTCACGCAGTGCACGATCATCGCCTTGAGCCCAGCGTTGGCCCAACAGTTCGACGGCGCCTTCATCGGATGGTGTCAGCCCTTCCAATATTTCTACAGTCGTCGTCTTCCCGGCGCCGTTTGGACCAAGCAATCCAAAACACTCGCCAGTGAACACTTCGAGATCGAGTCCATTGACGGCGGTCACATCCGCGAACCGCTTCACCAGCCCCGAACACCGCAATGCTGTTTGCGTCGACATTGTGGCAGAGAGTATAGCCGCAGATGAATGCAAATCCACACAGATCAGATCTCTGTTGACTTACCGTGGCAAGGGGGGTAGAGTGCGCGCGTTCAATCAGGTTGAGTTCGCCTGGTCCAACGAACGCCCCCACGTCCACCTCGCGTTTCTCAAGCATAACGATTACTCAAGGGTCACTCGGTTCCAGGCTTTAGTGGAGGACTCATCATGTACCCACGCGCTCCTCGCCGTTTCTCACCGCGAATTGGTTTTGCGTTCGTCATCTGCGTCGCACTTTTAGCACCGCCAAATATTCCGTTACTCGTATCGGGAGCAGCTCAGAGAACAGGAGAAGCGCTCGATTCAAAAGTAAAGCCGCGACCGGGCAAACCGGAAGGTGTGCTGCCCGATTTAGAGGCGATAAAAAAGGAAGCTGGTGCTAAACGTGAGGCCCCGCCACCGATTCCATCCACCATTCGATCGCCGAAGGTTCCATTGCGCCCCTGGGATGGCCGGGGTGTCGGCGATCCGGGCACCCAGTTGGGCCAGGGGTTTGGCATCGGCAATAATTTAGTTGCGAGTAACACGCGCCGCACACGTTTGGCCCATGCGCGGAGAAGGATGATGGCGCCGCCACCCGTGCTGGACGATCAGTTTATCCAGAACTTCTTTACCTGGACCGTATCGCGCGCCCCGAGCGGT
>DATEWS010000810.1:0-5833 GCA_035257785.1 Pyrinomonadaceae bacterium | reverse complement strand
AAGAAGTAAGTCTTGAAAATGCGCTGCGTTTCGCCAATTGCTGTTTTAATCGTTTCGGTTTTCCCTGAGTAGAGTTGGCTATAGTTTGTCCGGTAAAAGCCGTCGAGTCCTGATGCAATCGCGTTCAGTGCCTCGGTCTCGGTCGAGTACGGTTTATTCAAGACTTCGACCGCCTGTCTCTTGAGATAAGGCAGCGACGGATCGAGTCGTCCCGCGGCAAACGATTGATCGATCGCTACATCGGGGGGCAGATACGCATGCGCGGGACGATTGTGACAGTCGATACAGTCCATGCGCCGCTTTTCTGAAGTCGCGATCTGCTCGGAAGTGAGACGTCGATTGCGATCGTAATACTCGGTCACGTTACCGTTTCGATCCTGCACGCGAATCCAGGGAATCACCTGCCGTTGGTTGTCGCTCGCGATGAAAGTGATCTGGTTGCCGAGGTTCATGTGCCAGTGAATGCCGGCTACTGGTCCACTGCCGGGATCTCCGCCACCGACATTAATCAACATCCGCGTCTGTCGTAACGAGTTTTGTTCGTCATAGGCATAGTGATTGAAGGTTTTAAGCTGAGCTCCGTGAAACTTTGAAGGCCAATGACACTGCTCGCACGTTTCATTCGCCGGCCGCATGTTGTGAACGGGTGTTTCGATCGGTTTCGAATAACTATTCGTAGCAAGGGAGAAGAGTTGACGCGCGCCCGAGAGTTTGGAACGTGCGTACGACTCGGCGCCGTGGCCGACATGACAATCAACGCAGCGAATTCTGGCGTGTGATGTCGCATGAAACGCAACGAACTCCGGCTTCATCACACTGTGGCAAGCCTGGCCGCAAAACTCCACCGACTCGGTGTATTCGTAAGCGCGATAACTCCCGAACGCACTCGCGCAAATAAAAACGAAAGACAGAGTAAGGATCACGATTGCGATCCGGCGTTGTCGTGGATCGTTGAGATCGACTTTGGGATAGGGCGCGATGGCGGATGTCGGCGAACGTCTTCGCCTTCGTCGCTCAAGCAACATCCCTAACAGGATCACGAGAATTCCAAACACGAGAACCGCAGGCAGCATGACGTAGGTGATGATGCCGAGGTAAGGATTATTCCCTGTTTGCGTTAGCTCGATGAGAAACAACAACAGGATACTTACCACCGCGGCAATCACGATCACGGCGCCGATAAAACTTATGTAGTTTCTGAAGAGTGTTGGACTCCGTTCGTTCTCCATAAAAGGCAGGTGGGGAGACGCTGTACTTTTGGGATTACTGACTCGATCTCAGTTGCTTCATGTACTCGAGCAGCCCTTTTGCCTGATCGGCAGTCACACCTTTTTCTCCATAGGCGGGCATGTTGGGCGGCTTCTCGGGTTTCTTACCTTTCAATATCGCGTCGATGTACTGCTCGTCGGTCAGGGACGCGTCGAATTTTTTCTCAGCCTTCGGGCCGTGGCACATCTGGCACTTGGCTTTGTAATAAGCTGCGGGGTCCGAAGGTTGTGCTTCACCCTGCGCGGGTGCAACACTCAAAAAGACCAGGCCGAACAAGAAGATTGCCGCAATCGCTATTGTTATGTTCCTTAGCAGTTTCATCGTTTTCTCCTCGCCGTTCATTAGTGCAACGTGTGTGCCTGCGTAAAAAGCCGCAAAACACGCATCTTGCGCTCGCTGGCGCGGGCATTTGCGCACATCCCTGCGAAACTTTCCTCAGTTTAAAAATGCCATGCCGATCCCTTGTGACAGCGCTTACACACAGAGAAATCATCGCCGCCGAATGTTCGCTCGCCGTTGTGGCAACTCGCGCAACTGAAAGCACCCGCACGCGCATGATGATTCAGAGCTAAGGGTGCTGAGACTTGCTTGCCCCGCACCTGGTGGCACGCAGCACAACCCAACTTTTCCGACGCATCATGACTTGTATGACTAAACCCAACGCGATATGCAGGCGCCTGCTCCGAAGTGCGAACCAAACGCCCGAGCTGGTGACAGGTGCTGCACGACGAGATATTCCGTCCATTCGCCTGAGCATTTGGCGTGTGGCAGCTAAAACAGGTGACGTGTGCGTTCGCTCGGGAGGGGATCGAGAGCCCGATGCCGCCACGATTTCGGCGGTGACACGTCGCACACGCAGCTTCCCTATGTTTCGCGTGATCGAACCGCGCATCGAAACTGCGCAATGCTGGAAACGCTTTAACCTTCCCACTCTGAACGTCCGTGTGACAGATCGTGCAGATCACGCTCGCCGAATTTGCGAACTGCTGCGCGTGACAGCCTGTGCAAGGCGTGTGTGAAGCTTTGCCCGGCAAGGTCGGTTGCGGTGAATTGTTTTCACGACGATGGCACAGCAAGCAGGGAAGCCGCGCATGGTTGCGATCGTCGTGTTTGAATTGTGAAAAGTCAGTTTCTGCTGCCGGCTTCACCAGGACCGCATGTGCGAAAAGTTTTTCTGAGGCGGCTTGCTTGTGACACGTGTCGCAGTTTGCAGGTAGAGGCGCCAGCTCACTCTCCTGGTTGTGACAGGTGAAGCACATTGCGTGAGCGATTGGTTTTGTTTTAGACGTTTCTTTGCCCTGCGGCTTAGCGTTTTGATGGCAGTCAGCGCAATCCGCGTCGGAATGCTTGTCGTGCGGGAAGAGAACGCGGAACTCCGAGACGAAAGTTGCGGCCTTGCTAAGACTCGGAAATACGTGGCGCGACGTGTCGACGGGCGTCCCTTTGACGTGGCAGTTCGAACAGATCTGCGGGACGGGTCTTTCGCGGGCGAAGAACTGTTGGCGATGACAGTTCAAGCAAGATTCATGTTCGGGAAACTCCGTCACGTCAGGAAACGCAGCGTCGCCTTTGCGAACTTCCTTCCAGTTCTTTGTTGGAACCTTGTGACATGCACTACACGCGAGCTTTTTGTCGGTGACGTGAGTGGAATGAGAGAAATTGGAGTAATTAACGCGAGGCTGCACGCGTCTCTGAGCCGCGGCCGGAGCACTCATTAGAGCGATACCCATTGCCACCAATGTCACTAGTCTTCGCACTCGCAAGGCTTTGCTCAGGATTTACTCCCGGCGACCGAAATAGAAGCGTAACGACGTGTAAGGCAGATGCGCGTGATAGTTCTGCGGACGTGGTCCAACTATCGTGCTTTCGTTGTAGTTGTAATACTGGTAACCAACATTCCAATCGAGCCGTTGATGCAGCTTTATTGCCAACCGTGCTTCCGGAGATTGGTAACTCATTGGATACGACGCGATCAGTGTTCCGGGATTGCCGGTCGGATCCGCCACTCGATTTCCCTGGCCGTTGTCCTTATTAATCCTGTATGCCGCGAACAACGTCGCTCGTGGAGCGATTCGCGCAACCGACTCCACGAAGAAGAAATTGTTTCTCACGATGTAGAGGTTGTTGCCGAGCGGATGGCGAACACTATTGAAGAAATAGTCGATGATGGATTTGCTGTTTATCCAATGATAATTGTAGCCAGTGCTTACCGAGAATCTCGAGGTCGCGGTCCAATCAAGTGACGAAGTGAAGATTCGCGATTTAATGTTGACTCCGAAATCCTCGAGCGAGACGCCGGCGATCTCCGTGGGGTTCGAGTTGTCTTTCGTGATCACCGCGAGGTTGAATGCGACTCGCGAGCTTGGCTTGTACCGGCTTTTCGCACGAACGTTGGTGTAGTTGTAGTTGCCGATCCGCGAAAACACGTTATCGGCGGTACCGTGCTCCGCGTCGAAATAAAGCGTCCACTCGCTCAACGGCCGCGCCTTGAATCCACCCAGCACAGCATGCGTGTTGTTGTGTTCCGTAAAGCTGTCGCGCACGAGCGCTGTCGGTTGATTAGCGCCGAGATTGAACCCGCTGATGGCTTCTTCCACGCGGCGTTGTGCGTATCGATAACCCAGGTGGACAGAGTAGCGCGGGCTAAACTGGTAGTCACCTTCAATCGTATTCTGGATCTTCCGGTACTTCGTGTTGGTAAGCACGTCGCGATTGCTAAAACCGATCGTGTCCGTCCTTGTGCCGCGCGTGAGAGAAAAGAAATCATTGAAAAGTGCCGCGCCGGTGATCTCAAACGTTTCAACTCTAAACGTATTCGAGATCCGGAACTTGTCCGTTGCCATCCACGTCAGGCCCAGATCGCCGAGCCAACTCGGCCGTTCCGTGTCGCCGGTCAAAGTGTATTGGCCGAGATTGAGAATGTTTGGCGTGGCGGCCGGTGGGGTTGTCGGGAATCCCGTGATTCGCGGGTTCCAGTTTCGACCGGTGAAGCTCTCGAGAAAAGAATAGTTCTGCTCGGCTTTGCTGTAGATGATGCGACCAGTGATGTCGAGTCTCTTCGCGACCAGCGTTTGTAAACTAAAACGAGTGTAGTTAACCTTCCCGCGCGCCGGGTCATTGCGATCGAAACTGGTCAAATTCGGCGCGGTTGGATTGACGTTTATTCCCGGTGTCACTCCGAGATCGATCACACTATCGTCACGAAAACGCCGGAAGCCTTGCAGAAACGAAAAGTTCAGCGGACCAACTTTGCCATCAGCGCCGACCCGAAAATCATTGGCGCGCGATCTAAGCTCCGACAGAAACATGAACTCGTTGCCGCCCGAGTGATAGTTAGTGAATGCGGGTCCACTGTAACGTTCGGGTGAGTAGCCGAGGTTGAAGCGAATGCGTTCATTCTTCGGCAGAAGAGTGAGATCAAAATCTCCCAGGTGTACTCTCGTGTTGTAACCGTGCTCTCCGGTTGTTGTCTTCGGCGGAACATTGAACTGGGCCGGACTAAACACCCAGTTTGGATTCGCGAAGTTGTCGAGGAAGCGAAAGTATTTGAAGCGCCGGTAAGTGGCATCGAAGCGATACCACTTCGGGTGTTCGACGTTCACGCGCACATTGCCCTGCGGATCGGCGCCCCAGCCTGTTGAGTTAACCAGAAACGTCTGGAACAGATCGCCTTTGCCGTCACTGGACCTGAGCAGGAAAGAACTGTCGAAGAGTCGCGGTCCGGCTTTGTAGTTCAGATCGCTTTGATACTTGTTGAGATCACCATCAACACGAAGACCGCGATAGCCAAACTCCAAACTCCCGATAGCCGTGTAATCTCCGGCCTTTTCACCTGATTCCGTTGGCGCATCGGCGGACTCAGACTTTGCCGGCAAAGGCGACGGTGACGGTTGTTGCGCAACTACGCCCACAGTCACGGAAAGAACCATAACTAACGCGATCAGGTGCAGCGAAATCTTTTGCTTCGTGCTCATGGCCCAATCCTCATTTCATCGGAAAAAGACCGGACTCGTTCGAGACCCGTGGATCTTGACGTGGCAATTCGTGCAGTTCGCGTATTGCGCGTTCAAGTTGTGCTGCGGACCGGCGGGTTCGTCCGCGCCAACACCGTGCGCCACGCTGTGACACGTCAGACAGAGTTGCGCTACGCGACTCGTGATCAATAGACGCGGATTGGACGATCCGTGTGGAGTGTGGCACGCGACGCACCCGTCGGTTTTGACTGGAGCATGTTCGTAAACGAAAGGACCTTGTTTGTCTGCGTGACACTTCATGCATGCTGCATCGGCGCCCGTCGCAAGTCGTGTTTGTTTAAGTTCGAAACCACCATGTGGGTTGTGGCAGTCACTGCACTTCATCGCTCCTTCCAGCACCTTGTGATGGAACGGCAGATTAAACTGGTGCTTGGTTTCGCTGTGACAACTCAGACAAAGCTGTGGCTCACTTTTCTTGAGCAACTTCAAATCCGAGACGCCGGGCTTTTGTGCATTTGCTCCGGAAACGAATACGTTCGAGGCCGCGAGTTGTCGTCCTGTTGGCGCAGAGTGGGTTGAGTGACAGTCAG
>DATEWS010000809.1:0-12454 GCA_035257785.1 Pyrinomonadaceae bacterium | reverse complement strand
GCTCGGCGTGCTCGAGCCAGCCGGCGGTCGCATCAATCTCGCCGCGTTCAAAGCCGCGCCTGAAGTCGCAATCGATACTGTGCAGGGGTTAGTAGACGAACATGGGCAGTCGCTCGACGTGACGGCGTTTCCAGCGATGGTCGAAGTGCTGGCGCAGGGAAAGACGATGCGCCTCCTCGAGACGGATCTGCCGCTCGCGTGGCGATTCGCGTTCAACGCGATCCTCGGTGGACGCGCAGCGCTCGTCGCGCCGGTCAGAGTCGGCGGACACACTTTTGGACTGCTCGGACTCGTTTGGAGCCAGGCTCGGGAAGGGTTTGAGGAACACGAAGTAGCGCTTGTGGAAGGTATCGGGGACCAGATCGGCACCGCGCTCGAACGCGATCAGTTATCCGCGGAAGTCATGCACCTGCGCAGCGCGCTGCACGAGCGTTACGGCGAGGAACGCATCATCGGTCAAACACCTGTGATACGTCGTGCGATTGAGCTGGCGCTGAGTGTTGCCGACACGCAGACAACTGTCTTGATCGAAGGTGAGTCGGGAACCGGAAAAGAGTTGCTGGCGAATTTGATCCATTACAACTCCGGTCGCGAAGATCAGCCTTACGTCAAACTCAACTGCGGCGCGATTCCGGAAACGCTGCTCGAGTCGGAACTGTTTGGCCATGAGAAAGGCGCGTTTACCGACGCGCGCGCCTTGCGTCGTGGGCGTTTCGAAGAAGCAAACGGCGGCACGTTGTTTCTTGACGAAGTAGGCGAGATGAGCCTGTCGGCGCAGGTGAAACTGTTGCGCGTGTTGCAGGACGGAGAGCTGACGCGCGTCGGTGGCAATGAAGTGATCAAGACTGACGTTCGCGTTGTAGCGGCGTCGAATGTTGATTTGAAACGTGCGGTTGAGCTCGGGAGTTTTCGTCAGGATCTTTTCTACCGGCTTTCAGTTTTCCCGATTAAGCTGCCGCCGCTGCGCGATCGGCCCGAAGACATTCATCCGCTCGTGATTCACTTCCTCGAACACTATAAACAAAAGACCGGTCGCTTCATCGCGGGCATTTCGAAAGACGCGTTGCAGGCGTTTATCACTTACGACTGGCCCGGCAATGTGCGTGAGCTCGAAAACGCAATCGAGCGCGCGGTGATCATCGCTTCCGGGCGCCAGATCGAGCTTGAGGATCTTCCCGAAGCCATCAGCAAGATCGCTTTGCAGGAACGTGACCGCATCAAAGTCGAGCGAGCCAAAGCCGCGAGCGAAGGCCGCACCACGACGTTTGAGATCACGGTGCCTTCGTCAATGGAGGAGATCGAACGCCAGGCCATCGAGGCGACTCTCGACTACACCGAGGGCGACAAATCGCACGCCGCCCGCGCCCTCGGCATCGGCCGCAAGACGCTCTACCGGAAATTGGAGCAATATAATGGTGGATCCGAGCGGAAGCAGGAGCAGTAAACAGGTGCAGGAGAATCATTCTGCTCCTGCCTGGTGCTCCTGCTCCTTTCATTGCCTCCACTCTCGTGCATTTGCTATAGTCCCAAGCCTCGTAATATTTAAGAAACCAGCGGAGTAATAGGGCTTCGCTTTCAAAGAAAGGACCCAGAAAATGGGACATGATGATTATCGGAGAGATAGCGGCGACAGCATCTCAAACAAGTTAACTTACCTGCTTATCGGCGGTGGTATTGGAGCCATTCTCGCACTACTTTTCGCGCCCAAGTCGGGACAGGAATTGCGCGGCGACATCGCAGACGCAACCAGAAAAGGTATCGATCGTTCTCGCGAGGCGGCCCAACAGTTAGGCGATCGCGCTGGTGAATACTACGAAGCGACGCGTACTCGCGCGGGTGAGCTTTATTCACAGGCCGCGGAGAGAGTGACGGATACGGTCCAATCCGCGCGCGAAGCAGCCGCACGCCAGGGTGGCACGCTGACCGCGGCCATCGACGCCGGCAAGAAGGCTTACCAGGAAGAAAAACGGAAAACGGAGATGTCGGGTCGCATTGATGCGTCTCCAAACTACGGCGGTGAATCGTCGAACTAAACATGTACCTGCCAGCGCTTCTACAAATGACCACTCGTGATCCGTTGTTCTGGATCATGGTGATTATTGCCGCCTCGTTTATCGTGATTGCGATTGCGATGGTTGCGATCGCAATGTTTGTAAGTCGAGCGGTGAAGTCAGTGAATCGAATGGAACAAAAGATGGAGCCGCTGCTCGAACGTGTTGCTGCGATGAGCGAGCAGGGCAAGCAGATCGCGGTGCAAGGGAAACTGATCGCGGAACAGTTCACCGCTGTTTCCGGTCATCTCTCGACCGCAACCCTGCACGTCTCTGAGACACTGGCGATCGTCAAGAGTGAGATTAGTGAACTTCGGGCGCTGGTGAGTGACACGGCCGTCGAGGCTCGCGATAAAGTCGAGTTAGTAAGTCGAACTATCGATCGGACGCAACAGCAAGTGGCGTTAACTACTGACTTCGTCCAATCGAAGGTGATAGAACCGGCCCGCGAGTTGGCCGCGATTATGGCGGGCTTCCGCCGCGGCCTCGAAGTTCTCGTGGCCCCGATGCCGAAGCCCATTAATCAAACCTACGGCGAGGATGAGATGTTTATCGGTTGATTAAAACGAGAAACCGATCTTACCGGAACCCGAGCCAGATCATCGTTGGCTCGGGTTTTTGATTTCAATCCATCTACAGATTACACCGATTCTTTGTGTCATCTGGGTAATCTGTAGATGGCTCTGTTACTATTGCGGATTCAAACTATGTCGACAGAAACTCCTCTAGATCTCAAGAAAACCGTCAATTTACCGAAGACCGCCTTCGCGCAGAAAGCCAATCTCTCGCAGAGCGAACCCGTGCGGCTCGAGAAGTGGAACAAGCTCGATCTTTACCGCTTGGTTCGCCGCGCAGCCGAGGGGCGCCCAAAGTTCATCATGCACGATGGGCCGCCATACGCGAATGCCGACATCCACCTCGGCACCGCGATGAACAAGATTCTCAAAGACTTCATCGTCAAATCGCGCACGATGATGGGCTTCGACACGCCTTACGTTCCGGGTTACGACTGCCACGGTCTGCCAATTGAGACACACGTCGAAAAAGCACTCGAGAAAAAAGGCAAGAAGAAGAATGACTTGAGCGCCGAGACTTTTCGTCGCATCTGTCGCGAGCACGCCGAGAATGCGTTGAAGAACCAGACGCGCGACTTCAAACGACTCGGGATCCTCGGCGAGTGGGACAATCCCTACCTCACGATGTCGAACCACTACGAAGCTGAGACGGCGCGCATGTTCGCTCGTTTCGTCGAGCGCGGCTGGGTTTACAAAGGCGCGCGTCCTGTTTACTGGTGTATCAAGGATCAAACCGCGCTGGCGGAAGCTGAAGTTGAATACCACCAGCATACGAGTCCGTCGGTCTATGTGAAGTTTCCGCTTGCTACCGATCCGGCCGAGATCGATCCGGCCCTCGCGGGTCGAAAAGTTTTTGTTCTGATCTGGACCACTACGCCATGGACGTTGCCAGCCAATCTCGGCATCGCAGTACATCCCGATTTTGAATACTCGGCGTTTGAAAACGGCGACGAGGTTTTTATCGTTGCGAGTGAGTTGGTTGAAGCAGTCGCGGCGAAGTGTGGGCTTGGTGAACCGAAGGTGATCGCGCGTTTCGAGGGTTCAAAACTCGATCGACTCGAATGCCGTCACGCATGGCTCGATCGCCCGTCGCTGTTGATGGTTGGCGATCACGTCACGCTTGGCGGTGAAGCTGACGCGGAAACTGAGCTCGACGTCAGTGAAGCGAAAAAGAGCGGTGAAGGCAAAGCGGGAACTGGTTGTGTTCACACCGCGCCGGGTCACGGTCACGACGACTTCGTCATCGGCAAACGCTACGGTCTCGAGATCTATTGCCCGGTTGATAATGCTGGACGCTTCACGCCTGAGGTGGAGCACTTCGCGGGCCAGCGCGTGTTTGACGCAAACGATCCGATCGTTGAGTTCATGCGCGAACGTGGCGTGCTGGTCTTTAGTGAGAAGTACGATCACCGTTATCCACACTGCTGGCGTTGCAAGAATCCTGTGATTTTTCGTGCGACGCCGCAATGGTTCATCGCGATGGACCAGGCTGAAAACGAGCAACGATCGCTGCGCGAGACGGCGATCGCTGAGACTGAACGCGTGAAGTGGATTCCCGCGTGGGGCGTCGATCGCATGCGCAACATGTTGAAGGGCCGGCCTGACTGGTGTGTGTCGCGACAACGTGTGTGGGGCGTCAACATTCCCGCCTTTTACTGCGCGCGCTGCAATGACGCGGTCGTGGATCCGGCGGTGATCAATCACGTAGCCGACATCTTCGAGAAAGAGTCGGGCGACGCTTGGTACACGCGAGACGCAAAGGATCTGATGCCCGAAGGTTTCACTTGCAAAAGCTGCGGAACGCAGGAGTGGACCAAGGAAAGTGACATTCTCGACGTGTGGTTTGAGAGTGGCACGTCGTCGATTGCCGTGCTCGAGAACCGTCCCGAACTGCGGTGGCCCGCGGATGTTTACATCGAGGGTGGCGATCAGTTTCGCGGCTGGTTTAACTCGTCGTTAATGGTTGGCATCGCCGCGCACAATCGCGCGCCTTACGACGTTGTGATTACGCATGGCTGGACACTCGATGCGCAGGGCCGAGCGATGCACAAGTCTGCCGGCAACGCGATCGAGCCCGATAAAGTGATTAAACAATCGGGCGCGGAAACCATTCGTCTCTGGTGTGCGTCGTCAAACTATTTCGACGACATGCGCGCGTCTGATGAGATTCTCCAGCGCGTAACGGATGCGTATCGCAAACTGCGCAACACGGCGCGCTTCGCGCTCGGCAATCTCGACGGGTTCGATCCTGAGCGTGACACTGTCGCAGTCGAGGACATGGAAGAGATCGATCGCTGGGCGCTCGCGGAGTTGAATCGCGTGACGAAAGAGGTGTGGGCGGCGTACGAAGCGTACGAGTTTCATAACGTATATCGCGCTTTGTACAGCTTCGCGACTGTGACGCTTTCGGCGCGGTATTTCGACATCATCAAGGATCGTCTTTACACGTTTGCGCCGCGCAATAAAGCGCGACGTTCCGCCCAGACCGTCTTGTTGCAGATCGGCGATGCGCTTGCGCGCATGCTCGGTCCGATTCTCGTGTTTACAGCGGATGAGATCTGGGAAAACTTGCCGGGTCGTAAGGAAGAGTCGATCCATCTGGCACTGTTGCCCGCCGCCAGTGGTGAAAATCAGGACGCGTTGCTCGCCGAGTGGGAACATTTGTACGCGATTCGCGACGATGTGCTGCGGGCGCTCGAAGGGGCGCGTGTAGCGAAGCGAATCGGCAGTTCGCTGCAAGCGAAAGTGAGCCTGAACGCTTCGGGCAGTGCGCTCGAGTTGCTGCAAAAGCATCAAAAGGATCTGCGGTATCTGTTCATCGTGTCGCAGGTAGAGCTTGGGAACTCCGATGCAGGCGCGGGCGTTTCCATTACGATCACAGACGCAGACGGCACGAAATGCGAGCGCTGTTGGAACTATTCGACGCACGTCGGAGAATCGCAGACTTATCCAACAGTCTGCGAGCGATGCGTCGCCGCGTTGCGGGAGATTGAACAGGAATAGTGGCAACAGAGATCAACAATGCGACCAATTTGCGCGCGCGGTTCGCATGGCGCGCCGGCTATTTGCTCGCGGCGTTCGGTATTTACATGGCCGACCAGGCCTCGAAGGCGTGGGCCGTTCGCGCCCTGCGCTTCGGTGACGAACGCGTCGTCGTTCCCGGGTTCTTCCAGTTCATCTACACTGAGAACCCCGGCATCGCGTTTGGCCAGTTACAGGAAGGCGGTTCGTTTGGTCGCTGGTTCTTCGTCGTGCTCGCAGTGCTTGCTGCGCTCGCAGTTCTTTATTACTTCATGCGCACGCCGCGAAACGACGATCGCGTGCTCGGCGCTTGCGCGCTCCTGCTCGCCGGCATCGCGGGCAACCTGACGGATCGCGCGCGTCTGGGCTACGTCATCGACTTCATCGTACTGCACGCGGGTCAATATCATTGGCCCACATTCAACATCGCTGATGCGAGCATCACTGTCGGCGCATTATTGCTCGCTTACGATCTGATTTTTAGTCGCCGATCTGCACAGGTGAAATTGGATCCGCGTTCATCCGCGTAATCCGTGGCTGATTTATTTTATGTACCCCGAAATTATCCGTATCGGCAGTTTCCCCATCAACACTTACGGTGTCTTTCTCGCCATCGCATTCCTTTGCGCGATCGTAGTCGCAACGCGGCTCGCGCAGCGTGATGGTTTGCCGCGCGAGCGAATCTACGATCTCAGTTTGTGGATGTTACTCGGCGGGCTGGTCGGTTCGAAGATCCTGATGCTCTTCACCGAGCCCGAATATCGCGATAACCCGCTGCAACTCATTTCTCTCGACTTTCTTCGTTCCGGTGGTGTCTTTTTCGGTGGTCTACTCGGCGCAGTAGCCGTCGGCTACTTCTTGATGAAGCGCTATAAACTGCCGTGGTGGAAAACTGCCGACGCGTGCGCACCGGGAATCGCCATCGGCAACTTCTTCGGACGCCAGGGTTGCTTCGCGGCCGGTTGTTGTTGGGGTAAACCAACTTCACTTCCGTGGGGCGTGAGGTTTAGCGAGTTGGGCCATGAAATCACCGGCGTGCCGACCGATCACTATCTGCACCCGACGCAGCTCTACGAATCGTTTGCGATGTTGCTCGTGTTTTTCTTTCTCCTGTGGCTGCACAAACGCAAACGCTTCAGCGGCCAGGTAATTCTTGCCTACGCCTTGCTCTACTCAGCCATCCGCTTTGCTATAGAATTCGTGCGCGACGATCCACGCGGCGACGTGTTCGGCTTAACCACGCTGACCGGGCTTTCAACTTCGCAGTTGATCAGTCTCGTGGTTGGAATCACCTCGCTGATCGTGCTCATCGTGCGACGTCGACGCGCGCAGCAGTTAGAAAAATCGGGCGGGCTCGTGGCCAACGGCGCCCGCGCTTAACACAACTATGAAGATTTTAGTTTCGCTACTCACGCTGGCGTTACTCGTTACGCCTTCGCTGCTTCTTTCTCAGTCGCCACAGCAACTCGCGTTGCCGTCTGAAAAGCACCTGAGCAACGTCAGGCAACTGACCTTCGGCGGTGAGAACGCTGAAGCCTACTTCTCCGCTGACGGCAAACAACTCATCTTCCAATCGACGCGCGATGGTCGCGGTTGCGATCAGATCTACTCGATGAACATCGACGGCTCGAATGTGAAGATGCTTTCAAACGGCGACGGACGGACCACTTGTTCTTACTTTTACCCGAGCGGAAAACGGATCCTTTACTCGTCAACACATCTCGGAGACAAACAGTGTCCACCGAAGCCGGATTATTCGAAAGGTTACGTTTGGGCGATCTATCCGACTTACGACATCTTCACCGCCAATCCCGATGGATCGAATGCGAAGCAACTGACAACCACGCCCGGCTATGATGCGGAAACAACCATCACGCTCGATGGCAAGAAACTCGTGTTCACATCCATGCGTGCCGGCGATCTCGACATCTACACGATGGACGCGAATGGCAAAAACGTGCGGCAGTTGACGAATGAGCTTGGTTACGATGGTGGTCCATTCTGGTCCTATGACGGCAAGCAGATCGTCTATCGCGCATATCATCCGCAGACGGAAAAAGATAAGCAGGACTATCGTGATCTGCTAAAACAAAATCTGATTCGTCCGACGACACTTGAGATCTGGGTGATGAACGCCGATGGTTCAAACAAACGGCAAGTGACAAACAACGGCCAGGCCAACTTTGGCCCATACTTCTTCCCGGACGGTAAGCGAATTATCTTCGCTTCCAACATGGACAATCCGCGTGGACGGAATTTCGATCTCTACAAGGTCAACGTCGATGGCACTGGCCTGGAGCGAATTACTTTCAGCGATGCGTTCGATGGTTTTCCGATGTTCTCGCCTGATGGAAAGAAGCTGGTGTTTGCGTCGAACCGTAACGCGAAAGTGCAAGGCGAGACGAACGTGTTCATTGCTGACTGGGTTGAGTGATGCGAACGATACTTTCACACAAAGCCACAAAGAGAAGACACAAAGGCGCAAAGGAAGAAATTTTCTCTGTGCCTTTGTGTTTTCTCTTTGTGCCTATGCGTGAAAAAAGGTAACGACATGAAATCCAAACGATTATCGATTCTGCTCACAGCTCTGCTGCTTGCGAGCATTGCCGCTGTCGCACAGCAATCGACGCTTGAGCCCTCTGCTGAGAAACTTCAGCAACACATCAGCTATCTTGCCTCGGATGCGTTGGATGGGCGACGCACGGGTACCGCGGGCGCAAATGATGCGGCGCGTTACGTCGCGGGTGAGTTCTCGCGCGCGGGTCTGATGCCGGGACCCGGAAAAGCTGCCCGCAAGCCCAGAGCTATTATTGCGAGCTATTTGCAAACGTTCCCGTACGTCGGTCGCGTGGAACTCGGTAAGAGCAATGTGCTCTCGATACACGAAGGCGAGAGTTTTCGTGTCGGTAAAGACTGGATGCCGCTCGGCATTTCAGCCAATCAGACGCTCAATCTAACAGGTGTTGTCAACGCCGGCTACGGCATTACCGCGAACGAGCTTAACCACAACGACTACAAAGGAACTTATTCGAAAACTCAGGTTGCCGTGGTTCGCACCGGCACGCCCGACGGCGACAATCCACACGGCAGATTCACAGCCGCCGGTCAGCTTCGTTTTAAAGTCGCGGCTGCTCAGAGCGCGGGCGTAGGCGCACTGCTGATCACGTCGGAAGAAGACGATCTAAAAAACGATCCGCTCGCGCAGTTAGGTTATGACAACGCCGGGCTCGCCGCGATTCCGGTTGCAGTTATCTCGAAACAGACGGCGGAGAAGTTGGCAAACTCGAAAGAAGTGACACTTACGACCGACGTCGTGCGCGCCGAAGTTCCTTCGTACAACGTCGTCGGCGTGCTCGAAGGTTCGGATCCGATCCTAAAAAACGAAACCATCATCATCGGCGCGCACTACGATCACCTCGGGCGTGGTGGTGAAGGAAGTCTCGCGCCTAAGGTTGGCGAGATACATCACGGCGCCGACGACAACGCCTCAGGCACGGCAGGACTGATCGAGTTGGCGCGCATCTTCGGCGCTCAACGACCGAAGCTGAAACGCACGCTGATCTTCATCGCGTTTGGTGGTGAAGAAGAAGGACTGCTCGGCTCGAATTACTACGTCAATCATCCGGTCACGCCGCTCGCAAATACAGTCGGCATGATCAACATGGACATGATCGGTCGCATGAAGGATCGGAAACTGATAATCGGTGGGGTCGGCACCGCGAAAGAGTGGCGCGATCTCATTGCGCCGGAAAAGAGTTTTGAGCTGACGCTGAACGAAGATGGCTTTGGTCCCAGTGATCACTCATCGTTCTACGGCAAGCATGTACCCGTGCTCTTCTTCTGGACCGGAACTCACAACGACTATCACAAGCCTTCCGATACCTGGGACAAGATCAACTACAACGACGAAGCGAAGATCCTGAGTTTTGTAGCGCGTATAGTCAGAGAGATCGACGGCGCCGACAAGCGTCTGACTTACACGACCGCGAAGAGCGATCCAGCCCCGCGATCCAGCGGTTTTCGTGTTTACCTCGGAACGATTCCGAACTACGCCGACACCACTGACGGAATGTTGCTCGACGGTGTTCGCGAAGATTCCCCGGCTGCCAAAGCCGGACTTAAGGCGGGTGATCGCATCGTCAAGATCGGGAATCGCGACGTCAAAAACGTCTACGACTACACGTATGCTCTCGGCGAAATGAAGGCCGGTCAGGAATATGTGTTTGAGGTTATGAGGGGCAGTGAGAGATTGAGTTTGAAGGTCACACCTATCAAAAGATAAGGAGCAGGAGCAGGTAACAGGAGCAGCTCACCTCTGCTCCGGCTATCTGCCTCCTGCTCCTGAGCGTTACCAGCGCGGCTCGCGCTCATAGCGATCATTGTCACGATCACGGCCGCCGCCACCGCCGTAACCACCACGACCACCGCCGCCGCGATTGCCGCCATAACCGCCACGGCCACCGCCGCCGCCACGGTCTGTTCTCGGTTTGGCTTCGTTGACGGTCAAATTGCGTCCGCCAAAATCTTTGCCGTTGAAAGCCTCGATAGCTGCTGCTGCCTCTTCAGGGGTTGCCATTTCCACAAAAGCAAAGCCGCGTGATCGACCTGTTTCGCGATCCTCAATCACCGAAGCTGATTCCACTGTACCTACTGCGGCAAAAGCCTCCCGCAGTTCCTCGCTCGTAGTACGAAACGAGAGATTTCCAACATAGAGTTTTGTAGCCATTCTAACTATCCTTAATGTGAAGGGAAGCGCGGGCTTGCTAGGAATTCGCTGATCCAGTTCGGGGGGGACGACCGATACTTTCCGCGAGCTGCGACGAACCCGATGCTCTAAAAATCTCGAGAGCGGCTTCTAACTGGTTGACAACTGCCTCACTCTCATTCAGCCGAACCTCGTCGCCTTACGATCACGGACAGGCGCAATCACCATTGATGCGCGAGAGCAGGTAACTGGTAAGCAAAAGTATGCAGGAGCCCTTGGAAAGGGTCAAGGATAATTTAGCAATTCCGCCATACCTTACACAGGATTAGCCAAAATCCGTGTGATCTGTGTAATCTGTGCCTCTATAAAAAATCACATGTGAAAGGTTTGGAAAATGTCGGAACGTATTCCTATCACTGTCGCCAATGGCGACGGCATCGGTCCCGAAATCATGGCCGCGACGCTTCGCATTCTGGAAGCGTCCGGAGCGCCCCTCGAAATTGAGACTATCGATATTGGCGAGAAAGTCTATCTCGCGGGAAACACTTCGGGCATCGAGCCGAGTTCCTGGGAATCGTTACGACGCACCAAAGTCTTCCTCAAGGCCCCGATTACGACGCCCCAGGGCGGTGGCTACAAGAGTCTTAACGTAACTGTTCGAAAGGTGCTCGGGCTGTACGCTAACGTACGACCTTGCGTCTCGTATCATCCGTTTGTCGACACGAAGCATCCGGTGATGGACGTGGTGGTCGTGCGCGAGAACGAAGAGGATCTTTATGCGGGCATCGAGCATCGCCAAACGAACCAGGTGGTTCAGTGTCTTAAACTGATCTCGCGGCCGGGTTCCGAAAAGATTGTTCGTTACGCGTTTGAATACGCGCGACGGAACAACCGCAAGAAAGTCACCTGCTTCACTAAAGACAACATTATGAAACTGACTGACGGTCTGTTTCATAAAGTGTTTGACGAGATCGCGGCCGAGTACAGAGACATCGAAAACGAGCACTGGATTGTCGACATCGGCGCAGCCAAGCTGGCAGATACGCCCGAAGCTTTCGACGTCGTCGTCATGCCGAATCTTTATGGCGACGTGCTTTCTGACGTCGCGGCGCAGATTGCGGGTTCGGTTGGTCTGGCAGGTTCGGCAAACATTGGCGAACATGTTTCGATGTTTGAAGCAATCCATGGTTCGGCGCCGCGACGTGCCGGGCAGAACCTCGCAAATCCTTCCGGACTACTGCTGGGGGCAGTGATGATGCTGGTCCATGTTGGGTTAACTGAACACGCGGAGCGCGTTCACAATGCGTGGCTGCGGACGATCGAAGACGGCATACATACGTACGACATCTACGATGAAAAGGTCAGCAAGCAGAAGGTCGGAACGAAGGAGTTTGCGGAAGCTGTTGTCGAGCGACTTGGGCAGACGCCGCAGATTTTGAAGGTTCGCAAGTACAGCAAAGGCGAAGAGTCACACGCCAGCGGAACCGGCGGTGCTCAGGCGCCGCAAAAAGAGCTTGTTGGCGTTGACGTTTTTCTCGATTGGACCAGCGGTTCGCCAAACGATCTCGGCAACTCGCTCAGCAAAGTCAATGGCGAGGGCGTCAAGCTGACGATGATCAGCAATCGTGGCGTGAAAGTCTGGCCCGGCGGTCACGCCGAAACGTTCTGTTCCGATCACTGGCGTTGTCGTTTCCTGCCTGAAGGTGAAAGCGGCAAAGTCGCACACACACAGGTCGTTTCATTGCTCGGGCGGATTGCCGATGCCGGATACGACTTCATCAAAACTGAGGGACTCTACACATTCGACGGCCAGCGCGGTTTTTCGTTGGACCAGGGAGAATAATGATGGCGAAAAAAGCAGATGCTGGCAGACCTGAACCGAATCCGCTCGTAGCGGTGATCATGGGCAGTAAGTCTGATTGGGACACGATGCGTCATGCGGATGAAACTCTTTCCGACTTTGGCGTCGCTCATGAGTGTCGCGTCATCTCAGCGCATCGTTCGCCTTCACTGGCGGCTGAGTTTGGATCGACTGCGGAAGCACGCGGACTGGAAGTGATTATCGCGGCGGCGGGCGGCGCCGCGCACCTTGCGGGCGTGCT
>DATEWS010000808.1:0-9893 GCA_035257785.1 Pyrinomonadaceae bacterium | reverse complement strand
GAGCGCGGGAAAATTCTTTCAGCGCCACTCAACAACAGCGCACTGATCTCGATCGTGCTCGGTGTTGTAGCACTGTTTCAGGCGAACACCTGGCAAGTTACGTGGATGCAGGCGCAGCGTATTTACTGGATCGCGGGCATTCTTCTCGTTCTGCTTTGGCTCAATCGAAAAAGACTTCTGCTAAATGCATTTCAGATCTCGTTGCTGTGCGCCCTCGTGCTGACAGTGAAGGCATCGTTGCAGGAGTTTGAGTGGTATTCGTACTTGCCGCACGCGTTCCTGCATCCGGCGGCGTTGCAAATTCAGGGAACTGTCGTCGCGCTGTTTTGTCTCGTCTGGATCGCACTGCGCTTCGTCGTCAAAGGCGCTCCGGCAAAACAGGAAAAGAGTTGGTTGAGCGATTCGTCGCGATTGCTCGACAGCAAGTACTCCGTCGATCGATTTATCGGCTGGTTATTACCCGTCGCATTCTTATTGCTGGCTTTGTATGGCGCGCTTTCGGGAGTTGCGCAGGAACTGGGCGCACTCGGAGTTAGTTATCGTGGTTTCAACATCGCGGGCTTTCCGCATCAGGAAGCGCTCGGACTCGGCTCCTGGATTTTGCTCGGCTTGCTGTTGTTGATGATGCTGGCGAACTTCTGGGAACGCCGCCGCCGCAGCTACCTGCTGGGCGCGCTTGTTGTGCTGTCCGTAGTCATGCCGCTGCTTGCGGGACAGTTTGAGAACCAGGGTGCGACTGCAACTGCCTGGCGCTGGTTCGCAGCGATCTTTTTAGTAGCCGGATCGGTAGCGCACTGGTTTCGCGACGCGATTTCAAAACGCCTCGCAACATTCGGCTGGCCCGAATTCAATAGCGACACATTCACAACCGAAGCGCGCGCGTTGCTCATCGCGCTAATCGGCCTGCCGTTGTTTCTGTTTACGATCATTCCCTCGCTGCGCGCGATCTACTACCTGCCGGTTCAAATTCCGATCAGTGGTTTCTTTTCGTGGTTCGACGACGGCGTCTTATACGGCTTTCCGCTCGTCGTCGCAGCCTTTGTGGCGATCGGCTATGCGCTGCGCGAACGCATGCCAAGCTTCGCGTTTTATGCCGGCGCGCTTTTCAACGTGACTGTGTCGCTGGCCTTTCTGCTCGCGGTAGTCTCGGGCCATGGTCCAATGGATCGCGTGGTGCTTGTTCGTCTCGCGCAACTGAACATCCTGACGTTTGCCGTTTACCTTTTTCCGTGGCTCAGCACTCGCGACCGGTGGCAACCAGCTTTGACACATAACGCGCGACGACTGGCGGACTACCTTGTCAAGTTGCAGCTCGCGCTCGCAATTACGTTGATGGTGGTTCTGTTCCTGCCCGTAACGACGGGCCTTGTGCTGATGCCGGCCAAGGTAGGCATTGGTACGTCGGTTGCCGGCAGTTTACTCGGATGGCTAGCCTTCTTCGCCCTCGCCGGCGCTGTTGCCTGGTTAGCGATGCGGCGGACGATAACCGTTTCAGTCATCGGTCTCGCTGCGTTTTTGCTCGGTCTCAGTTGTTTGATTGCGTTTAGCGCTTCCAGCATCAATGGCTGGGCCGGACTTCACACACTCACTGTCTGCACGACACTGAGCGCGTGGTTATTACTCGTGCTGGTGGACCACGATCCGCTCCTTCCGCGTTTATCTGCGGTAAATATCTCACTCATCGGTAGCTTCGCAGTGTTTCTGAGTTTACGCAGTCTCGCAGACGTTGAAATCAGTCAGTGGTGGTCAGTTGGACCATTGCTGGTGCTTACCGCTCTCGCCGCGAGGTTGAACTGGAGAACATTATTGCGGCGCTTCATCTTCGCCGCCGGGATTCTCTTCAATCTCGCTGTCTCCGTGTGGTGGGTCTATGTCCTGAACGAAACCAGCTTTGCAAGTCCGTTCTTACTAACCAATCTGATCGCGGCTTCACTGTCCGGAATTCTCTGGATGTGGCTGGAACTTCGCTCGCGACGTCTCAGCGAAACAGAATCACTCTTTGGACCCGGGTTGTCTTTCCATAACATCTCGGCCATCGCAGCGCTCGTGCTGCTGACATTGATCGTGGCTGTAAAGTCGCCGTTGTTGTACGCGCCGCAGTTGTCCTGGCTGGCGTTTTTCTCGTTGCTGATTTTCATGACCGCATGCTTGTGGGACCGCCACGCGAAACACGCGGTTGCCGGTCTTTACATCCTCGGCCTGCTCGCGTGCGGGATCGCTTTGCAACAACTCGAGCTGAGCCTGACGCGATTCGTGTGGGGGGCGACAATTGCTCTCGCTGTTTACACTATCGGCACGGCCCTGCTTTGGCACTGGCGTGCGCGACTCATCGATTTCGCACAACAATTCGGCGTGCCGGAGCGAATTAATCGAGAGACAACGGAAATCGCCTGGTTCGCAGCGTTTTCAGTGCTCGCCGTCGCCGCAGTCGGCCTGCTCACGTACTGGATCAACCTGAGCTTCCTCGATTTTGGTTTGCGACTCTCTGCCGCGATGGCACTCGCAGCACAGTGCATCACGTTCGCTCTGCTTGCCGAAGGACGTAGTGAGCGAGGCTGGCGTCGCGGCGCGTTGGCTGTCTTCGTCGTGGGCGCGATTCTTATGGGTTGGTCATGGCTGACGCCCGGTGTCGATGCGACGTGGTTGAACCGCAGCGTGATCCTGATGATTGAGACGTTTGGTCTCACTGCGCTTTACGGTCTCGGGCTGGATAAAGTGAACGCGCGCTGGCCGCAATGGACCAGCGCCGCGCGCGCGTGTGTGCCGTTCTTGTTAGGCGCAGGCGCGTTGGCATTATTCTTCTGTCTGGCGACTGAGGTTTCTTATCAGATCCACTTCGGCACAGTGCTAGTGCATCCGCTTTCACTCGTTGCTGTCGGTGTGACGCTCGTTGCCGCAATCGTTATCTGTGTGCTCTTCGCACTCTCGCCAACTCACGATCCGTTGAGTCTTTCGGAGCGTGGCCGCATGCGCTACGTGTACGTCGCCGAGATAATGCTGGCGCTGTTGTTCCTACACGTCAGGTTGACGATGCCCTGGCTGTTCACCGGATTTATCGAACGCTACTGGCCCCTCGTTGTGATGTTGATTGCTTACTTCGGTGTCGTGACGAGCGAAGCACTGCGACGTCGCAAACTGCTCGTATTGGCTCAACCTTTGGAACGTACCGGCGCGTTTCTGCCGTTGTTACCCGTGCTCGGCTTCTGGCTCGCTTCGTCAGAAGTGGATTTCTCGCTGGTCCTGTTTGCGGTCGGTGGACTTTATGGACTGCTTTCGATCCTGCGCCGCTCGTTTGGGTTTGGTTTGTTGGCGGCGATCGCCGGAAACACAGGGCTCTGGTACGTCTGGCAGCGCACTGATGACTACCAGTTCCTGCAACATCCGCAGTTGTGGCTAATCCCGGTGGCGTTATCGGTTCTGTTCGCAGCGTATCTCAATGAGGATAAGTTGACTGACGATCAGATGGCGGGCGTCAGGTATTTTTCACTTGTCACCATTTATGTCTCGTCGACTGCGGATATTTTCATTAACGGCGTCGCGAATTCTCCTTGGTTGCCGTTGATACTCGGATCGTTCTCACTGGCGGGCGTGTTTGCGGGAATTGTTTTTCGCATTCGCGGGCTGCTGTTGTTGGGATCGATCTTTCTGTTGCTATCGATCGTTACGATGATCTGGTATGCGTCAGTGAACTTTGGCTGGACGTGGTTGTGGTATGTCGCTGGCATAGTGACCGGCGCCACGATCATCTTCATGTTCGCGCTCTTCGAGAAGAAACGCACCGAGGTCCTGCGCGTCGTCGAGGGGTTGAAAGAGTGGGAGCGATAACAAATGCTCACGCAGCGGCGCAGCGGCGCAACGACTAATAACGTATCGATTGAGTTTACGTTGTGCCGCTGCGTCGCTGCGTGAGAATCCTGAATCACACCTTTTATTTTTCCGCTAGCTTGCGGCCGGCGTTCAGGTTGTCCCAGTTCATGATCGCGTTGAAGACCAGGAAATAGCTGCCCTTGGTTTGCCCGCGCCAGAAGGGATTGGTCGAGAAGAGCAGCACGTGGCCGTTGCCTGACGGCACGTCGACGATCGCCGGACGTTGCGCGATCTCATCACCACCATCGAGCAAACCGGAAACAAACAAGTCACGATTATCCGCGTAACGCACCACGACGCGCGGTCGCTGGTTCGGCGGAATCAAACCGATCGCATTGCGTCGCTGCTCGTCAGTCACCACCGGCGCCTCCCACGGCTCAACTCGCGCCGGCGGTTCCGGTAACTCTGTCGGCGGTCGACCCTGCACCGTATCCGGATCGTCCGGCGTGCCGCGACCTGTCGCGCGCCCCTGCGGTCGTCCACGCCCGCCAACACCGTTGTTGATGCTGTAGATTGGACCATTCGAACAATACATAGCGAGCGAGTCGCCGTAGCCATACGCGATCGGACTCGCGGAGTCTACGGTCTTCATCCGCAGTATCACGCCAACTGCACGAAGACGGGAAGAGCGGTTCAGGCCCACTCCTGCGGTGAAGCCGTAGTTCACTGCAAAGTCTGTCGTGTCATCCACGGTGATAAACAACCCACCGTCTTTCACAAACTTTTGCAGGTTCTGCAAACCACTCCAACCGAGCCCCGGTCGCATGTCGTCAGTCTCATCGATGTTGCCGAGGTTCGGCGTGAGTTGAGTCTTCTTCCACGGCAGCGGATTGCCATACATCGGCATGCCGTTGATGATCGCCTGCGAGCCGCGACCAACGGGCGCAAACAGAATCACATCGTACTTGCTCTTGAGATTCGGATCGCGCGAAACGTCCTGCGTGCTGATGTAGGCAAACGGGACCTGCAACTGATCCAGACCAAGGCGATACCAGCCTTCGTCCTGCGTTCCCATCCACGTGTGCATCACCGCAATGCGCGCCGCTCGCACCGGATGAGTCTTCACCGACGGCGCATCCGCAACTGCATACACCTGAATGCCGAGCTCGTTCGCAACGCGTCGCAGCTCGTCACCAGCGCCCGTTTTGCGAATGATGAACGAGCCGCGATTAAACTTGCGGCCGCCAGCTTCGAATGGTTCTTCGGCCGCGTCCATCTCAATGTCTTTCAAACGATAACGCAGCGTTGCGAGCGCGTTGTCGGCGTTGTGGTTGATCAGGTAGACAGAACCGCTGTTAACGATCCCGCCGGGTGATCTAACGTCGCCGGTGATTCGCTCCATTGGCGCTTGCAATACTTTTGTATCGACGACGCGGACGACTTCGACGTTCGCGAGCTCGCCCATGGTCCACGCAGTATCGTCGTAGATGTCTTGTTGCGGATCATTGGGCGCCCAATATTGATAGTCGAGAAGCGCGTCGGCAATGCGACTGTAAGGTTGGTCCATCCGCACGATATAGCTGCCGGTGGGGAAAGTGCGATCTTCAGTCTTTGAGGCTGGTGTCGGTGACGCGCCGGGACTCGGCCGCGCAGCCGGGCTGCCTGAGCCTGGTTTTTTCTTAACTGAAACTGTGAACGACGCCGTTGATCTGCTGATCTCGACGCCCTGTGCTTGCAGCGTGCGCAGCAGTTCCGCCTGATTACCGGCTCGCATTTCATCGCCGGGAAGAACATACGCCGCCGGACCTTCGTTCTTCGGCTTGTCGATCGAGCGCTTGCTCTTGATATAAAAGTTTTTGAGAAATAGTTTGCTGTTGTTGCCGAAATAGTAGAGCGACGTCAGCAACGCGGTCTGCTGGTAGTTATTGTTATTGCGCTGCGACCATTTCGCTTTCGGCAACGGCGGATTTTGCCGATACCACGTGCGTTGATACTCACTCGGCGACAAGGTCCGCTCGACCGTGTCAGCGCCCGCGTTACCAAACGTTTCGTACAGACGGCTGATGCCGTTGTGAGTCGCGGCGATGAACATCAGATAGCCGGGTGACCAGGTGTCGAAGTTGCCGTGGGCGAAGACGCCGGGCATGCCAAACTTCGTCATCTCCGAAACGTTGTTCCACCCTATCATCTGCCACTCGTCAGTCAGAATCGGATCGACCCAGGCGTTGTATGGACCATCGCCGATCGTGTTGTCGTAAAGGTATGGAACTGATTCGTGCAGGTCGTGCAGCACTTGCGGTTTCCACTGCAAATATGTGTTGAGCACGTTCCGCGTGAGTTTTAATGACAGGCCGATCGCGTCGCGGTTGTTGTCGTGAGCGACGTAGTGTCCCCAGTAAATCAACGGTGGCCAGTTTTCATTCGGGTGCGCGAGGTGCCAGTTGTAAACATCGACCATGCGGTTGCGACCATCGACTTCGACGACAGGTGTGATGAGTGTAACTACGCTGTCGCGAATCGATTTGACGTAAGCGCTGTTGTCGACGATTAGCCGGTAAGCCAACTCCATCAACGCGGTCGGCGATCCGGTTTCGGGAGAGTGAATCGTTCCGGTAATGTAGTAAATCGGGAACGAAGCGGCGACGAGTCGATCGGCCTCCGCTTCATCCATGTTGATAGTTCTGGGATCAGCAAGTTTTGTGAGACGCGCGCGATTCTCGTCGAGTTTTGAAATCAATTGTTCGGACCCGATCGCAACGGCGATCATTTCGCGGCCTTCTTCAGTCGTCCCAATCGTAAAAACTTTTACGCGGTCGGGCCTGGCACGCTCCAGCATCCGCATGTACTTGTAAACATCTTCGGCGTAAGGCAACTTGCCCGGTGCGCCCGCGACGTCGCCCAGCACTGCTTTCGGCGTGGGCACGTCAGTCGAAGCCGGAAGATAGTCGGTCAGAGGCGAATTGAAGTAAGGAGCGGTTGTATACTCACGAATCTTGTTGGTGTAATCCTGATCGATCGGTTGATTGGGATCGCGACCCGGTTTGACCTGGGCGCTGACGATTGTTCCAAATGTTGATAGGCAGAGAACGTATAGTAATAGCGACCGAAGGGGGCGCGAAAAGATCATATTCGTTTTCCTCGTTGGGCTTTTAAGACAGATGACACCGATTATAATGTGCGGAAACGCATGTCAGATCAAATGAAGAACGCCAAGGCTGCCGGCGGAATACCCGCAATCATTGCCAGCGTCAAAGCGATTTCCGAGGAGACAGGGCTGGTTCGTGGTGTGCGCACGTTGTTGACTGTCAATCAGTCGGGCGGTGTTGACTGTCCCGGTTGTGCGTGGCCTGAGCCCGATGAGAAGCGTTCGCACTTTGAGTTTTGCGAAAATGGCGCGAAGCACGTTGCTGATGAAGCGACTACTAAACGCGTCACGCCCGAGTTCTTCCAAAAGTGGAGCGTGGCGGAACTCGCGAACCAATCGGATCAATGGTTGAACGCACAGGGACGACTCACGCATCCGATGCTGCTGCACCGCGACGCCACTCACTACGAGCCGGTGAGTTGGGACGATGCGTTTGAGTTGCTCTCGGGTGAGCTGAACTCATTGAATTATCCGGACCAGGCAGTCTTTTACACCTCGGGCCGTGCGAGCAACGAGGCGGCTTTTCTTTATCAACTCTTCGTGCGTCAGTTTGGCACCAACAACCTGCCCGATTGTTCGAACATGTGTCACGAGTCGAGCGGTTCAGGGCTGAGCGAGACGATTGGCGTAGGTAAGGGAACTGTCACGCTCGAAGACTTCGACAAAGCCGACGCGATCTTCGTCATCGGTCAAAATCCCGGCACGAATCATCCGCGCATGCTCACGTCGCTGGAACGCGCGAAACGACGAGGTTGCAGCCTGGTCCATATCAACCCGCTTCCCGAAGTTGGCATGACTCGCTTTAAACATCCACAGCACGTGCTCGGATTGCTCGGCTCGGGAACAAAACTCGCTGATCTGTTTCTGCAAGTCCGTATCAACGGCGACGTGGCGTTGTTGAAAGGCCTCTCAAAAGCCGTGCTTGCTCACGATGGCGCACTCGATCGCGAGTTCATTGATCAATACACTACCGGTTTCGAAGCATTTGCTTCAGCGCTGCAAAATGTTTCGTGGTCTGAGATCGTCGAACAGAGTGGCGTATCAAGAGAACAGATTGAAGCAGCGGCGCAGATCTTTGTAGAGTCGGAGCGCACGATCTGCTGCTGGGCCATGGGCCTCACGCAACACAAGAACGCGGTCGCAAACATTCAGGAGATCGTGAACCTGATGCTTTTGCGCGGCCAGGTCGGAAAACCGGGCGCGGGTTTGTGTCCGGTGCGTGGTCACAGCAACGTGCAGGGCGATCGCACCGTCGGAATTTGGGAACGACCGACTGAAGCGTTTCTAGACAAGCTCGGCGAAATATTCAACTTCGAACCGCCGCGAAATCACGGCTACGATACTGTCAAGGCCATTCAGGCTATGCACGATAGGCAGGTCAAAGTTTTCTTCGCACTCGGCGGCAACTTTCTTTCCGCGACGCCGGACACCGAGTTTACCGCTGCGGCACTCCGTCGCTGTCGCCTGACGGCCCACGTGTCGACTAAACTAAACCGCTCGCATCTGGTAACCGGCGATCGTGCGTTGATTCTGCCGTGTCTTGGCCGCACGGAAATCGATGTTCAGGCGAGTGGTCCGCAGTTTGTCACCACGGAAAACTCGATGGGCGTGGTGCAAATGTCACGCGGCTCGCTCGAGCCTGCGTCTGCGGAGCTGTTGAGTGAACCCCAAATCGTGGCCCGGCTCGCACGCGCGACGCTCGAACATCGCACGACCGTTAACTGGGAAGAGCTCGCCGGTGATTACGAAAAGCTGCGTGACGCGATCGAGCACGTAGTGCCGGGATTTGATGATTACAACAGGCGCGCACGTGAAGCTGGTGGATTTTATCTTCCCAACGCCGCGCGCAATCGAGTTTTCAACACGAAGAGCGGCAAGGCGCACTTTACTGTTCACGCGCTTGCACGACATGATCTCGAGCCGGGCCAGTTCTTGATGATGACGATTCGGAGTCACGATCAGTTCAATACGTCGGTGTACACTTTGAATGATCGTTATCGTGGCATCAGCGATAATCGTCAGGTTGTTTTCCTGGACGAAGACGACATCAGTGCCGCGGGTCTGCAAGCGGGACAAGTTGTCGATCTCGTGAGTCACTTCGAAGGTGAAGAACGAATCGCGCGGGGATTTACGATTGTGCCTTACGATATCCCGCGCGGTTGTGCCGCGACTTATTTTCCGGAAGCTAATGTTTTAGTGCCGGTGCGCAGCGTCGCCGAGAAAAGTAATACGCCAGCGTCGAAATCCGTTGTGATTAGCATCCGGCCTGTAACGGAGGAGCCGAAGCAAACATGACAGCCGTACTAACTAAGAAGAAGACAGCGAAAAAGGGAACTATCGCGAAGAAGAAAGCCGTCAGGAAGAAAAGCGTTTCCAAGCGACGCGACGGCGCGCCCGAAACGGCGAAGAGCAAACTGTACGCGAGCCTCGTGGTGCAACTGCTGAGTTTGCTCAAAGGCGAGCATGACTTCATCGCGAATGCCGCCAACTTCAGCGCGCTGCTGTTCAATTCGTTGCCGAACGTGAATTGGGCCGGGTTTTATTTTTTGCAGGGCGACGAGTTGGTGCTTGGTCCATTTCAGGGCAATCCGGCGTGTGTTCGCATTCCGATGGGTAAAGGCGTCTGTGGTGTGGCGGCGCAGCAGTTGGAGACGATCATCGTGCCGAACGTGCATGAGTTTCCGGGTCACATCGCGTGTGATGTCGCTTCGAATTCGGAGATCGTGGTGCCGTTGTTTGATGGCGAACGACTGCTGGGCGTGCTCGATCTCGATAGTCCCCTGATCGGCAGGTTCGACGACGGCGATGCTGAAGGTTTGAACGAGCTGGCCACAGTGTTCGTGGCGCATGAAGAGGGATTGGGAGTATAGCCCTGATCTGTAGCATGAAAATATTTCTCACGCAGCGGCGCGACGGCGCAACGCAAAGAGAAGATTGCGTT
>DATEWS010000807.1:0-7042 GCA_035257785.1 Pyrinomonadaceae bacterium | reverse complement strand
TGGAGCCCCGCCGGCCGCCTCGACTGCCTCGCTGTAGTGCCGCGCCAGGTAGAACCGGTTGGTTGTTTGTTCAATGCGCATCGTGATGCCGATGCGTGGTCTTTGTTTCGTCATTGTGTAGATATCTGTCAATTCAAATCGGCAATATCATAACCCATGTTGCGGACAGATACCGTCCTTGACTTACCTCGAAACGAGTTCCTATAGTCTCGTTAAAGAAACATGCCAAAACAAAAGGATAGGGTACGCAGTACTACCGTATTGCTCGTCAGGAAAGACGCCAGCGTCGCGCTTGCAGGAGACGGGCAGGTGACAATGGGCGAAACTGTGATGAAGGCGAGCGCCAAAAAGGTTCGTCGCCTTTATAACGACCAGATCCTGGCAGGTTTTGCCGGAGCTACGGGAGACGCCTTCTCATTGCTCACTCGCTTTGAAAGCAAACTCGAGCAGTATCACGGAAATCTCGAGCGGGCTGCGATCGAACTCAGCAAAGAATGGCGCACGGACAAGATGTTGCGTCATCTCGAAGCTTTGTTGGTAGTGGCTGATAAGAAAGCCTCGTTTCTTTTGTCCGGCAATGGTGACGTGATCGCGCCCGACGAAGGTGTGATCGCGATCGGTTCCGGTGGTTCATACGCCCTCGCCGCTTCGCGTGCGCTGTTGAAGCACACGACTCTCTCCGCGCGTGAGATTGCGATTGAGTCGCTACGGATCGCGGGTGAGATCTGCATTTATTCAAACCAAAACATCATAGTTGAAGAACTATAGACTCTTATAAGGCAAGGCAATGGTTATTTATTTGGCTGGAGAAGTTGATGAAGAAGCAAGGCTCGACGAGATGTCGCCGCGACAGATCGTGACTGAGCTCGATAAGCACGTTGTCGGACAGCGCAATGCCAAACGAGCAGTAGCAATCGCTTTGAGAAATCGCGTGCGACGACAGAAGTTGCCGCCCGAACTCGCGGTCGACGTGATGCCGAAGAACATCATCATGATCGGTTCGACTGGTGTCGGTAAAACTGAAATCGCGCGTCGACTCGCACGCATGTCAAACTCCCCGTTTCTGAAAGTCGAAGCGTCAAAGTTCACTGAAGTCGGGTACGTTGGTCGTGACGTTGAGAGCATGATCCGTGATCTGACCGAGATTTCCGTGGAGATGACGCGACAGGAAAAGAGCGAAGAGATTGCTGAGAAGGCAGAACTAAACGTCGAAGAACGTATTCTCGATCTACTTTTGCCTCCGCCGCGTTCATCAGGTTTCTACGACTTCGACGCTGACACGAGTGAAGAAGAAACCACTGCGCTCGACGGCCCGGCACGCGACGAACAATTTCAACGCACTCGCGAGAAGCTGCGCACGCAGTTACGCAGCGGCAAGCTCGACAATCGTCTCGTCGAACTCGAAGTACGCGAGAAAAACTTTCCCGTAATCGAGCTTGCTGGTCCACAAGGCGTCGAGGAGATGGGCATCAACATGAAAGACATGTTGGGCAATCTCTTTCAGGGTCGCACCAAGCGTCGCAAACTGCGCGTTGATGAGGCGATGGAGTACCTGATGCAGGAAGAGGAAGAGCGCCTGATCGATATGGACCAGGTGGCGCGCGCGGCGATTGAGCGCGTTGAGAACTCAGGCATTATCTTTCTCGATGAGATCGACAAGATTGCAGGTAGAGAGTCGGGCCATGGTCCGGATGTTTCGCGTGAAGGTGTGCAGCGCGACATTCTGCCGATCGTTGAAGGCACTACGGTCAACACGCGTTACGGCATGGTGCGGACCGATCACATTCTCTTCATCGCTGCGGGCGCTTTTCACGTCTCGAAGCCTTCCGACTTGATTCCCGAGTTGCAGGGTCGTTTTCCGATTCGCGTTGAGCTCGAGTCGCTGACCATCGAAGACTTCAAACGAATTCTGACCGAGCCGCGCAACGCGCTGATCAAGCAGTACCAGGCGATGATGGAAACTGAGGGCGTCACGATGGAGTTTACTTCCGACGCGATCGATTCCATCGCGAACTATGCGGCGCAAGTCAATCAACAGACTGAAGACATCGGCGCGCGTCGTTTGCAAACGATCATGGAGAAGTTGTTGGAAGAGATCAGTTTTGAAGGTCCCGATCTCGATCCTAAGCACCAACGCATCGACGGCGCATACGTTTCCGGAATGCTCTCAGAAACAGTTAAAGACCAGGACCTCAGTCGTTACATTCTGTGAAACTCTTCTCTGCGGCCCTCTGCGTTCTCTGCGTTATAACGCGCTTTTTAACGCAGAGAGCGCGAGCGCCGCAGAGGCAGACTACTAAATGACCGCTATCAGCAAAGTTCTCTGTCTTTGTATTTTTGTGGTTGGCATGGTTGGCATTTCCGGTTGCGGCAAGCGCAGGCCGCCGCTGCCGCCCGTCGAACGCGTACAGCAACGCACAGAGTTTCTTTCCGGCGCCCAGCAAGGAAATGAAGTGATTCTGAGTTGGCCTGCGCCCGCGCGAAATGCGCCGGACAGCAGTGTGCAGAGCATCAGGCGCATCGACGTTTATCGCCTCGCAGAAAAGCCGGGCGCGCCACTCGCTCTCACCGAAGACGAGTTCTCTGCTCGCGCGACGCTCGTTGGCTCAGTTACCTTCGAACAAATTCAGACTGCCGGCGACAGGCTGACCTACCGCGATACTCTCGAACTCGCGGGACAACCAACCCGACTCCGTTACGCGATTCGTTACGTGAACGCATCTGGCCAGCGCGCAGCGTTCTCCAACTTCCTGAGCATCGAACCTGCTGCACGCATCGCACAAGCACCAACACTCTCGTCCGAAGTCAAAATTGCCGAAGACGCAATCACGCTCTCGTGGCAACCGCCCGCAGCGAACATCGATAACTCAACGCCCGTGAATCTGCTGGGCTACAACGTCTATCGCACCGACGAATCTCAAACCGCGCCCGGCAATCAGCCGCTCAATACGACACTGATCTCAAGCACCGAATACGCGGACAAGAATTTTCAATTCGGCAACAACTATCGATACATCGTTCGCGCAGTTTCACTGGGAACCGGCGGCGCACAGGTTGAGAGTTTGAATTCAAATGACGTTTCTGTTTCGCCGAAGGATGTGTTTGCGCCCGCCGCGCCGGAACGCCCAAGCATCGCTGCACCCGAGCCTTCATCCGCGAGACTGGCGATCTTTTTTGCCGCGAATAAGGAGACTGACATCGCCGGCTACAACATTTATCGCTCAACTGATCCCGATCTGCCGAAACAGAATTGGACCAAACTAAATCAGACGCTTCTGACGCGCACGACTTTCACAGACGACAAAGTCGAACCCGGCAAGACCTATTACTACTACCTGACTGCGGTCGACAAAGTGGGCAACGTCAGTCCGCCATCTGAAGTCGGATCGGAGAAGGCGCCTTAAGATGAAACTACAGGAACCCATCCGCCCTTCGAAGATCGTCTGCGTAGGACGAAACTATCGCGAACACGCTGCTGAATTAGGCAATAAGATGCCGGACGAGCCGCTGCTTTTCCTGAAGGCGCCGTCTGCAATCATCTACGCGGATGAACAGATCGTGTTGCCAGGCGCGTCGCAGCAGGTCGAGCACGAAGGTGAACTGGGCGTCGTGATCGGACGCATCGCGCACAACATTGCGAGCGACGAAGATCCGCTGAGTTATGTCCGCGGATATACGTGTGTGAACGACGTCACCGCCCGCGATCTCCAGCGCAAAGACGTGCAATTCACTCGCGGCAAATCGTTCGACACGTTCTGTCCCGTCGGACCCTGGATTGAAACCGATATCGATCCCGGGAATGTAGTTGTCCAGACACGGCTCAACGGCGAACTAAAACAAAAAGGTAACACGGCTGACATGGCATTTCCTGTCGGCTTTCTTATAAGGTACATCTCTGAGATCATGACACTGTATCCCGGAGACTTGATCGCGACTGGAACGCCCGCGGGCGTCTCGCGCATGAAGGCCGGCGATACGGTAGAGGTTGAAGTGAGTGGCATCGGCGTTCTACGCAATCACGTCGTGAGTGTCGATCATTAAGGTGCTTTTCAAGGCACTGATTCAGGAGTCTGGTTATGAAATTTTTTCTTGATACAGCGAATCTAAACGAGATTCGCGAAGCAGCAGAATTAGGTTTCGCCGATGGCGTGACCACAAATCCTTCTCTGATCTCGAAGGAGGGCAATGTTGATTTTAAACAACACATCGCCGCGATCTGTGAGATCGTTCAGGGACCTGTCTCTGCGGAAGTGACGAGCCAGGACAAAGACGGCATGGTTCGCGAGGGTCGCGAGTATTCGAAGATTGCCCCAAACGTTGTCATCAAATGCCCGTTGACGCGCGATGGTCTGAAAGCGACGCGACAACTCAATGACGAAGGCATTCGCGTCAACGTCACGCTATGCTTCTCGCCCGCACAGGCGATTCTCGCCGCGAAGGCCGGCGCGTCGTTCATTAGCCCGTTTCTCGGTCGTTTGGATGACATCGGTGAAAACGGATTGTTGTTACTGCAAAACATCATCGAGATTTATCAGAATTATCCGTGGAAGACTGAAGTGCTGGCCGCGAGCCTGCGCCATCCAGTTCACGTGATCGAAGCGGCGCGTATGGGAGCTGATATTGCGACGTTACCCTTCAAGGTGATCGATCAATTGTTCAATCACCCGCTGACCGATAAAGGACAAGCGCAGTTTCTCGCAGACTGGGCCAAAAGCGGTAGAAAATAGGTGGACGAAAGTGACGTTGTTGTCCATGTGCTCAAGTACGATGGTCGCGAGCATCGTCGCTGGCGTGCTCGCGTCGCGAAGCATGAAGGATCGCTGCTGATACTCGACGCAGTTTTCGAAGAAGAGATCGAACACGATCTGCTGGGCACGATCGCTCTCGGAACCGTAAGCACTGAGTACTACTGGCTTGATCGCTGGTACAACGTCTTTCGATTCAGTGACAGAAGCGGCACGTTGAAGAGCTTCTATTGCAACGTAAATCAGCCGCCGAGTTTCGACGGGCGCGTGCTCAGTTATATCGATCTCGACATCGACGTGTTGGTCGCCTCTGATCTCACTTACAAGATTCTTGATCTCGACGATTTTGAAGCAAATGCAGAACGTTTTGCTTACCCGCAAGACGTTCAGGCAAACGCGCACCGCGCGCTGAAGGAACTGACGGAACTCATCGAAGCGCGAGCGTTTCCCTTCAACGAATAATATGGCCTCCAAACAACAACCCAAACAATCAAAGTCGAAGCTGCAAACCTTGCGCGAGCGCAGCGTTCAAGCTGAAGCCGGCGGCGGCAGCGATCGTGTGCAAAAGCAACACGAAGCAGGAAAGATGACGGCTCGCGAACGCATCGAGTTTCTCCTTGATGAAGGGTCGTTTGAAGAGTTTGACAAACTCGTGGTCCATCGCTCGAGAGACTTCGGACTCGACAAACAAATCTATCCCGGCGACGGCGTGATCACAGGTCACGGTTTGATTGACGGTCGTAACGTGTTTGTTTTCGCACAGGACTTCACCGTCTTTGGTGGTTCTCTTTCCGAGACGCACGCGGAAAAGATTTGCAAGGTGATGGACCTCGCGATGAAGGTCGGCGCGCCGATTATCGGATTAAACGATTCGGGCGGCGCGCGCATTCAGGAAGGCGTTGTTAGTCTCGGTGGTTACGCCGATATTTTTCTGCGCAACACGCTTGCGAGCGGAGTGGTCCCGCAGATCAGTTGCATCATGGGACCATGCGCCGGCGGCGCCGTTTACAGTCCTGCGATCACTGACTTCAACATCATGGTCAAAGACACGTCATACATGTTCATTACCGGACCTGACGTGATCAAGACAGTGACGCACGAGGAAGTCACGAAGGAAGAGTTGGGAGGCGCGGTTACGCACAACAGTATTTCGGGCGTCGCGCATTTCGCGGCTGACTCCGACGAACATGCACTACGAATCGTGCGTGAGCTTTTCTCGTTTATTCCCGGGAATAATCTGGAAGATCCGCCACGTGTCGAAGCGAGCGATCCGCATGATCGTATTGAGCCGAAACTGAACGAGATAGTTCCTGAGGCTTCGAATCAACCATATGACATTCGCGACGTTATTAACGCGGTCGTTGATGATGGTTACTTTTTCGAGGTGCAGCAGATGTTTGCGCCGAACATCTGTGTTGGGTTTGCGCGCCTTGGTGGACGGTCGGTGGGGATTGTCGCTAATCAACCCGCGTTTCTCGCGGGTGTTTTGGATATCGCGGCATCGGTGAAAGGCGCGCGATTCGTGCGCTTCTGTGATTGCTTCAACATACCGCTCATAACGTTTGAAGATGTTCCGGGATTTCTGCCGGGCGTGTCGCAGGAACACGGCGGCATCATCACCCATGGCGCCAAGCTGCTCTTTGCGTTTGCGGAGGCGACGGTGCCGAAGGTCACGGTGATCACGCGCAAGGCTTACGGCGGTGCGTATTGCGTGATGGCGTCGAAGCACATTCGCACTGACGTTAACTTCGCGTGGCCGTCAGCAGAGATTGCGGTGATGGGAGCTGAAGGAGCGGTCGGGATTCTCTACCGACGCGAGTTGAAAGAAGCGCAGGACAAAGAGTCAGCACGCAACGCGAAGATTGCGGAGCTAGAGAGTAAGTTCGCGAATCCGTATGTTGCTGCGGAGCGAGGATTCGTCGACGAGGTGATTGAGCCCGCACATACAAGACCAAAACTCATTCGCGCTCTTGCGCTGCTCGACAACAAACGCGACACGAACCCGCCGAAGAAACACGGGAACATTCCATTGTAATAAGAATTCTCCATAATGCCGAAAGTGTTGATCCGAACGTGTCGTGGCCCGCATCTCAACCGTGCTTCGATAGACGATCGTAAGCACGACGCGCTTCAACTCGAACCGAAAAGCCGTTGCGCGCTTTGCCCTTATCAACTAAGGCGACTCGTTTTAGCTCCGGTAGTGCTCTCTTATCACCCAACTCTCCAAGAGCAAACGCGGCCCACCATCGCACCTCAGCTTGCGGGTCCTTCAACGCGGATAACAGGACCGCGAAGGA
>DATEWS010000806.1:0-15885 GCA_035257785.1 Pyrinomonadaceae bacterium | reverse complement strand
CGGCTTCTTCGCGTAGCGACCAGCCACTAACATCGACGTGAATGCGCTGGCGTGCGCGCTCGGCACCCTGGCGAAACGTCGCAGGCAAACACGCTAACAGTTTCAACAACGCATCGTCAGCAGCCTTCTCGAGTTTTAAATCGGCGAGCACCTTTGCGGGCTTCGTGACAAAGAGCGACTGGATCTCAATTTCTGTGAGTCCGGTGAGACTCGTGCGATATTCACCCAGTAACGACCAGCCACCGCCCAGGCCTCTGGCCGCGATGACGGGAATGCCAGCGCCGCTCAGTGCTTCCATGTCGCGATGGATCGTTCGTTCCGACACTTCTAAACGCGAGGCAAGGTCGCGCGCAGTCATCTGGTGATGCGCCTGCAACAACAGCACTATCGAAAATAATCGGTCCGCCCTCACTCGTTTTTCCTTCGTGGCCGATTTTATCTCAGAAATATGACAGCAGGTGTCATGAAAAGGAAGCTAAGTTACTTTGATAACAAAATTCGGAAGGAGATGAGCTATGCGTAAAGTGACTTTCGGCGGAGCCAACAGTCTCGACAACTTCATCGCGCGCAAAGACGATTCGTACGATTGGCTTATGTGGTGCAAAGAAGCGGGCGAGATTATGCGTGACTACTGGAAAACGATCGACACTATGCTGATGGGGCGACGTACTTACGAAGTCGCTGCCAGTCATGGGCCGTTGCCGGTCCACAAGGGTGTGAAGACCTACGTTTTCTCGCGCACACTCAAACAACGTGGCGAAAAGGGACTCACCATCGTCTCTGAAGACGTAGTGGATTTCGTTCGACGTCTAAAAGAAGAGGACGGCAAAGACATCTGCATCATGGGCGGTGGGCTGCTGGCGAGGCCGTTGTTTGAAGCCGGATTGATTGACGAAATCGGTCTCAACATCCAGCCGCTATTGCTGGGTTCAGGCATTCCGTTGTTTCATGAAATGTCGCGACAGATCGACTTGGAGTTGACGGAATGCCGGCAGCTTTCGAACGGCAGTGTGTTCGTGACTTATCGCACGAAACAGGCGCGCTAAGGCAAGTACAACGCGCAAATTTGTTGCCAAGCGAAAATCCCCGCGTTAACCTTCGACGCTACGAAGATGAGCGAACCTCGCCAAGCTGAACGCCGGCGATACTCATACTTTTAAGACAATTCGTGGGCAGTACCTTAAGTAGAGAGCGGCAGCACGATTCTCAGCCGAACTACCGCTCTCGGTCGGAACGCACAGGCAACACCCACTTTTGCCTCCGGGCATGCGCTCCAAAACTGTTTAAATGAAAAGGAGCAGATGTTGATTAGGGCGAGAGGGCATATCCGATAGTGAGTCGCGCCCGACTAGTTCGGGCGTTTCGGTTGTCCTCTTGGTCGGCGCGCAGTGTAAGTGAAAATACACATAAATACAAGAGCGCATCTTCGTCAGGAGCTGTGGCCTGATGGGACGCTCGCGCCGAAACAAGCCGTTGCTGTTGAGCCACAAGTTGTTGGCGATCAGAAAACGTCTGCAAATGAGCCAGACGGAGATGGCGCGGGCACTTGGATTGACGGTGCATTACTCGGCTGTTTCGAATTTCGAGCTCGGTACACGCGAACCGGATCTGCTCGTGGTCCTACGCTATGCGCGCCTTGCGGGTATATCGATGGAGACGATCGTTGACGATAACATGAACCTGCCGGAGTGACAGTTTAAGCCACAAAGAGGCACAAAAATCATAAGCCATTTTGTGGCTCCTAAAATGGTGCGCGCACGGGAAGCCCGGGATGTACACCGGATTGGAGCTGACCATCTTTTACGATCATGACGCCATTCACAATCACAAACTTTATTCCTTCAGCATACCTGGCCGGCTCCTGAAAAGTTGATCGGTCAGTGATCGTTTGCGGATCGAAGATGGTGAGGTCCGCGTCAGCGCCAACTCGAATACGTCCCTTGTTGTGCATTGACGGCACACGTCTCTCGAGTCGTTGCGCCGGCATTAAAGTCATCTTAGTAAGCGCGTCGATCAAAGTGAGCGCGCGTTGCTCGCGTACGTATTTGCCGAGGACGCGCGAATACGTTCCCGCTGTGCGCGGATGTCCTTTGCCGTTTTCGAGAATACCGTCACTAGCAATGATCGTCAGCGGGCTCTTGATAGCAGCACTCACGACTTCTTCCGTCATCGAGAAAACAGCGACCATCCCGCCGGTCTTACGATACTGGTCGAACGTTTCTTTCGTGAGTCGTTCGCCGGTCGCAGCCCATTGGAGATCTTTGTAATCGATCCCAAAAACTTGCTGCCAGCCTTCATCGAAGATCGCTGACTTGATGTCAGTCATGCCCGCAATGTAGGGATAACACTCGGTCGTTACATCGAGCTTGCGCGTCTTTGCTTCGGCGATCATTTGCAGCAACTTCGGCGTTGCTGGGCCACCCGTGCTTTGAATGTGAACGACGTGCAGCGGCGCTCCGGTAATTGCCGCAGCCGAGATCACTTCTTCGAGTGCTTGAACACTGCTGCCGGGTTCCTTCACACCTGCGTGTCGCATGTGGACGTGACACGAAGCGCCGTAACGCGCCGCAACGCGAAACATTTCCAGGATTTCCCAACGCGAAGCATTCGGCGTGTACTGAATGCCGAAGCCAACCGCCACCGCGCCGCGCTTCAATCCTTCTTCGAGTCGCCGCTTCATTTCCTCGATCTCTGCGTCCGTAGCGGCTCGATGCGCCGCGTCGCCCGTCGGCAGAAACTTCATCGGCTCATGCATTGCAGCCATGCGCGCCGCGAGATGTCCGGCACTCACGCCAAAGTTGATCAACGATTTCTGTTCGCGTTGCGCATACCACGCGTCGACGTCGCCCGTCCCGACTTCGAGTTCGAGCGCAGTCGTGACGCCATCCATCGCTTTGAAGCGATAGTTTTCTTCGTCCTGACCGTGCTGGTGCAGATCGATAAAGCCGGGCGAGACTACAAGACCGCGCGCATCGATCACGGTGCGCCCGCGAAGCATGTTAGAACTGATCGCTTTGATGCTGCCGTTGGAGATGCCGAGAGTGCGGACGGCGTCGGATCTCGATTCGGGATCGATGACACGGCCGTTGAGAATCACGAGATCGTAGACGGCCTGCGAGCTCGGAAAGGCAGGGATCAGAAGCGCGCTAATAATCAACAGAATAGGCCCTACTGGACCTATAGGACCTATTCTCAAATCACCGCACCTTTCCGCGTCCTTCGACGCGCCATACCGATTCAACCTCGTCGCCTCGCATGCCGTAAACCTCGTCGTGCATGTTCAGCGTCGTGCAAACGTGATTTGGAATAACGCTGAGCCGATCGCCGACGCGGTACCGGCGCTCCGAGCGCCCGATGTTCAAAATCCCGTGCTCTTCGGAGAGTCGTTCGATAACTGCGCCGTGATCTTCCTTCACGAGACCAAAGCCAACGCCATCGTCTGCCTGGTAACGATCGGAAGAGAACGTCTTTGATCCACCATCGACGATCACATGCCCGGAAACCGCTGTGCTCACAACTGTAACAACAACCGAGAGCGCGCAATCGTCGAATGAAGCAGCCTGGATCCCCGCCGTCGTTCGATCGTTGAAAATATACATCCCCGGCCGCACTTCATTCACACCATGAAACAAACTGCTTTCATAAGCCGTCGGTGTTGATCCGCCACTCACCACCGAGAGCGGCAACTCAGCACCCGCAAACGTCTCCAACGATCGATCGAGATATTCATTCACCTGCTCGCGCAACACTGCTCGTTGCTCTGGTCCGACAGTGAAGTGCCCGGGAAAGAACATCAACCCTTTGAATTCGAGCGCGGGCAGTTCAGTAATCACTCTTGCCAACGCCAGCAGATCGTTTTCATTACCGAGACCACAGCGCCCGAAGCCAACATCCATCTCGATCAGCACGCCGATCGTGCTTCCCTGTCTCGTAGCCGCCGCCGAGATCCCGCGCGCCGCTTCTTCTGAATCGAGTGCGACGCTGATGTTCGCTTGTTCCGCGATGCGCGCCAGGCGCGTCGTCTTTTCGTCGCCGACGATCGGATACGCGATGAGAATGTCATCGATGCCTCCGTTGAGCATCACTTCGGCTTCGCCAAGCTTTGCGACAGTGATCCCGGTGGCGCCGCTCGCGATCTGCCGTTGGGCCAACTCGGGGATCTTGTGCGACTTCGTGTGCGGCCGCAGCAGCAGCTTATGCTCGTGACAGTACGCAGCCATGCGCGCGAGATTCTGGTCCATCACATCGAGATCGATGACGACGGCTGGTGTTTCGAGTTCGGAGATGAGCATGAAAAGGAGTTTACGGAATGATCTCGAATGGCGCTTCCTGCTTCGACGACTTGCGCGTCACCATATCCTTGACTTCAATCGTCGCCTGGTAGCGACCCGGCGCGAGATTAGCGAGACGAAGATATTCAGCAAACGTCAGGTGAGGCACTGGTCGCTCCTGAATATCGGTCAACACGAAGTCGAAGAACTTCGTCGCCGGTTGTCCATCCTTCATCAATCGTACCGTAACGCGCACGAGGGGCTTGCCTGTCTCAGGACTGTTCGCCGCATTGTAAATAGCAAGAAACATGATCAAATTGTCAGTAGCCTTAAACTGCCGCGCCGCCGAAGGACGAATCAACTGCTTGCCGGTTACGAACACATCCGGAAACTCGGCGGGGTTCGGCGGCAATTGACTGGCCGCTTCGACGTAACGACTCAGCACCACCGGCGTCGCCGCGAATTCCGATTCCGCTTCGGGCAACACAATCTGCTCGCGGTGCGCGGCTAACTTGCCCGACTGCTTGTCTTTCAAGATCAGATCGAGCGTGTACTCGCCTGGAGCAAGTTGTAGATCCTGACGATAGAAGATGTTGTTGTTGACGATCTGATCGTAGTCGGCAGCATTGAGGTTGACGTCGAAGTTTCCACCGAGCCGCGAAACCACACGTTCGGAACCCTGCTTTAAAACCCCGAGCACTTCCAGCTGCAACGATCGTTTGTCACCCTTGCGTTCAAACTTCACTGCCGCGGGTGGCAACTCAATCGCAAGCGGAACTGTGTAGAGACCTTCGCGCGTCCTGAACGGCGTGAGCGAAACAAACAACGGCAACCCCGGATTCGACTGTGCTTCGTTAAAACTCGCGAGCAGTTTTTTATCTGCCGGTGACAACAACACGATCTCTTCCGGCGGAATCGCGTAGTAGCCGTTGCGCGACACGATCTGCACGTCAGGCCGGCGCACTTCAATCTTCACTTTGCGAAACGAGCCATCGAAGTTTTGATTAGTGCTGCGATACGCGAGCGTGTAGCGCGCTTGTATCTCTTCGTTGATTCTTTCGAGACCGAGACCGATGTCGTTGTTGCCTTTGAGAAACTTGCCGCCGGTGTCGCCTGAGAGACGATAGAGAATGTCGTACTCGCGCGTTTGTCCTTCCTGTCTCGCGTAGTCGAAAACCGTTTCGCCACCGACTGCTTGAATACGTTGCTCCTGATTCGTAACCGCAGAGATACCTCCGAGAGGAGTGGTGGGAACGTACGAGCCCGACTGAGGTGCAGAGGCCCTGAGTCCGGCGGAGTCGATGATGTAGATCGCAACGTTCGCGCGGTTCGCGATATCGATCGTGCTCTGCACTTGCCAATCGAGCACTGCGGGCGTAACGAACCCCTGTGAAAACAGGACCAGCGTTTTCTTGCCCGGAATCGGTCTGAGACCTTCGGCGAGAGCGGCGAGTGCGGCCAACACCGGACGAGACTGTTGCAGACTAAGCGCGGTGCGAAGCTGAATGAATTGCGCCAGCACGCGCCGCATGATCATCACTCTGGCCATCGCCGATCCGCCGGCGGGACTATTGATGTTACCGGTTGTCTCAGGAGCGCCCTTCAAAGAGTCGCGGAGATTAGCGATGTTCTCGCCGATATCGCGCCCTTCGAAGTTTTTGGAATCGGGAGCGGCGCCGAGATTCTCGAGCGCCGCGATCAGTCGCGCCTTGTCCTGGGTGAACGTTTGGACCAGCTGCAATCCATGAGTCACAGTTAACACAGCAACCGCATCGGCATCAGTCACCTGTTCGCGAACGTACTTGATCGCGCCTTCACGCACTCCTTTGAGACTCGTGATGTCAGTGGTTTGAAAGTCGAGTACGAGTGAGACGTAGTTGCGTGGTGCTGTTGTGGGCGCAGACGGTTCGACTATAGCTGCCTCACCCGCTTTGCGCGTCGCATCGTGCGCGAGTGGCGCGTCGAAGAATTCGATCTTTTGAGGCTGACCATTTTCAGTGACGACGAAATCTTCGGGCTTCAGATCCGAGATGTATTTGCCCTTTTTGTCTTTGACGATGACGTCGATGTTGACGAGATTCGACTTAACTTTGACGACTTCATCTTCCTGACCCCACGCAATGATTGGCGTCAGCAGCACAAGAAGAAATATCCGCGTAAATTTGCGTAAATCCGCGGCCAAGTTAGCCTCTCCCCACACCCAACGCATCCGCGACCCGGTTGATGTAGTTGAACCACGATGCGATGAGCGTTATTTGCAGAATCCCCTTATCATCAAAACCCGCTGCGCGCAAGCGTTCGTGATCAGCAGACGAGATGCGCGTTGCGTCGCGAGTGATCTGCACCACGTAATCGAGCATCACTTTTTCCCGCTCGGAGATCGGCGCGTTGCGGTAGTCGTCTTCGAGCGCGGCTACCAGCTCCTGGTCCAATGTCACGCGACGCAGAAACTCTGCGTGAGATTCGATTCAATAATGACAACGATTTGTAACCGAGACGACGGTCGTAATCATTTCGTGCTGGCGTCTGTCGAGAGGCAAGTCCGGCGACATCAACGATCCGAACGTCGCAAACGCATGATACAGCGCCTGTGGGATCAAACTGTGCGATGCAACGATCCCCGCGGTCTCACCGTCGGGAGTCGGATGAACGGGTGTTGCATATTCGATCGGATACAACGCGCGTTGCGATTCAACCGCCTTGCGCACCTCTTCGCTTTCCTCGACAGTAACCGTCTTGATCCACGTCATTGAGTCGTCCTTCTTTCCAGCAAACGCTTACTTCGAAATAGAAACTGATAAACCGGAAACCCCAACGCTGTGACAGCCACGCCGAGAAACGCTTGTTTTGGTTTGTCACTGCCGAGCAGGAAAAGAGTAACTGCCATCATCACGAGAAACACGATCGGCGTTATGGGATAGCCCGGCGTCAGAAAACGAACACTGCTTGAGCCGTCGCGACGAAACTTAAACAGAGCGGCGACACTGAGCGCAACAAACAGCACGACCACGAAAACAAAGTACGTCATGATCTCGCTGAACGTGCCTGCCACGACGAGCACT
This sequence comes from Pyrinomonadaceae bacterium, assembly GCA_035257785.1. Lineage (GTDB taxonomy): Bacteria > Acidobacteriota > Blastocatellia > Pyrinomonadales > Pyrinomonadaceae > PSRF01. The sequence goes on along the minus strand of DATEWS010000806.1, from coordinate 8,552 downwards.
GAAGCCAGCAACGCCTGCAACGCAATCGCGCGCGCGGGAGTTTCGTAAACTTTGTGCAGCGTGGCGACCGAACGGATGAACAGTCCATCACGCGCCATCGCAAAGTAGACGCGCGGCGCCGACATCACGACCGCCGTAATACTGCCGAGCACTGAGATCACGACAATCAACGAAAAGATCAACCCACCGGCGCGTCCGAATAAAACCTCTCCGGCCTGCGCTGCGAACGTTTCGCCCGACGTGACCTGCTCTAACGGAACCAGGTAAACGAAAGTAAAGCTGGTCAGCACGTAAGCGATCGTGACGATCGTTACGCCGTATGCGAGAGCACGCGGCAGTGTGCGGCCGGGATTCTTCACTTCGCCGGCAAGTTTTCCGAGGTCCCACCAGCCGGCGAACGAGAAGAAAGCTCCCATCACGCCACCGGCGAGTGCGCCAACCAGCGGCGTTGAATTTGCCGAGCGCGTGACGAATGGAGTGAAGTTGGACCAGTGGCCGAGTTGAAATCCGACGCCCCAGAGAAACACAAAAGCGAGCAGGCCGAGTTTGAGAAACGTTATCGTTCGTATGAACCCGGCGCCGAGTTTCACACCCCGAATATTGATCAACGCAACGAGAACGATCGTCGCGATCGCAAGCACCTTAACCCCCGTGGCTGACAGTTTGAGAATGTAACCGGCATAAGTCGCGAGACCGACCGCGAGTAAAGCAGTCAAGCCCGGGTCCATCACGAGGAAAGCCATCCAGCCGTACATGAAAGCGACTGCTGGTCCATACGCCTCGCGCAGGTAAACGTAACCCCCACCAGCTTCGGGGTAACGTGCAGACAGTTCGCCGTAGCAAAGCGCGCCGCAAAGCGCCATCGCCCCCATCACCAACCAGACCAACAGCAGCCAAAATGGTGACGCGAGATCCTTCGCCATCCCCGCTGGCGTCAGAAAAATCCCAACGGCAATCACCTCGCCCACTATCAGGGCGGCAGCAGTTCGAACTCCAATCTGTCTTCTTAGATCCGTCAAATCCGTGGCTAAAAAGTTACTCTTGCCGCAAACTGAAACGCCCGTGGTCCACCCGATCCAAATACCCCACCCGCAGTCGTGACCGGTTCTCCAAAGCCCGGCACCAGCACATTATTGAACCCTGAATAATTGACAGTCGACACGCCGAGCATGTTCGTCACATTGAAGAGATTGAACACTTCGGCGATCGGCTCCACAGTCCAACGCTCGCCGATTCGGAACACCTTCGACACTCGCAGATCGAGTGACGAAAAGGTGTCGCCCAACTTCAGATCGTCACGCACGAGTGGCAAAAGAACGCGCGGCTTAAACCCGGTGCCTGGATCCGGATTGGGACACAACGAACCTCCCGCCGCATTGATTTCTCTCAGCGCCGCATTCAACTCCGCGCCCGTGTGAAACTGTCGCGCGCCCGCGTTTCTCTGCAACTCACACACACGGGAACTGCCGTCAGGAAGCAAGATATCGATCGGCACCGAAGAAGCGAGCGTCAGGATCGGCGCCACTCGTATCGCGCCCGGCAGCTCAAACACGCCTGAAAACGAGAAGCGGTGACGCTGATCGTTCGGCGTTGGACCATACTCGCGACGCAAGTCGCTGGAATCGATCGGCCCATTCGAGAACGGAATCTGATCGTCGTTCGCATAGTTAAACGCGCGCGAGAGCGTGTACGACGCGCGAAACTGGAACCGGTTCGCGAAACGTCTCTCGAGACTCACCAATAATCCATCGTACTTCGTTCTAACACTCGACTCGAGATTCTTCACAATGTCCGGTCCACCAACGACTGGATTAAACGGCACCGTCCCGATGACGCGACCGATGATGAAGTGCGTGCCGAGGTTGTGCACGTAGTCGGCGCGAAGCGCGAAGTTATCGCCAAACTCACGCTGCACGCCCACGTTCATCTGTTGGACCATCGGGTTCTGTAGATCGTTGTCGATGATATTGATTCCACCCGCACCCGCGCCGGGCAGCACAAACCCTGTGAAAGGATTCGCGAGCGTCGGCGCTCCCGGCGGGAATACACCGTTCACCGGATCGAAAAGAAATGGCGGTGGAATAAAGAAGAGATTTCCGGCGCGAACCTCGACCGGCAACGCACGACCATCGAGTCCGCGTTCAAGTGTTTGAATCTCGAGCGTCACGCGGTCGTAGTAAATGCCGTAGCCGCCGTGAATACTGAAGTCCGCGTCGGCAGTTGAATAATTGAAACCGATACGCGGCGCGAAGTTGTTTTTGTCACGGCGTCGCTCACCTTTGAGAAACTGCAAGATAAGCGGGTTGAGTTCGTCAGTGCGGCTGACGTTTTTTACGTCCGTATCGAGCTCGTAACGCAGCCCAAGATTTAACGTGAACTGGCGATGCACGCGCCAATCATCCTGAAAGAACGCGGCGAAGTACGTGTTGTCAGCATCCGGCAAAACGAGCGAGCGATCCGGCACCCCGCTGCGCAGCGTCACTGCAAACAGCAGATCGTTATCGTCAACGCGGCCGTCTCCGTTTCGATCGAAATCAGGAAAGTCTTCAATCAACTCGATGCGGCCCTGTTGAAAAACTTTCAGATCGAGATCCGATTCAACGCGCTGCACTTCCCCGCCCACACTGAACACGTGCTTGCCGCGCACGGTGGTGTACGTGTCGCTAAACTGAAAGCGACGCTGCTTTGTTTGTTGCGGAACCCGGAACGACGCGCCGTCCTGAATGCTCGGAAACGTGAGTTGTGGGCCAGGCGCCACCGGCAGCGTGTCGTTGCGGAAAGTGCTGAAGCTGAAATTAAACTCGTTTACGTCGTTGGCCGAGAACAGGTGACTGTAGTTGCCGAGAAACGTGTTTGATTTGTTCTCGCTCGCTTGACGTTGCGATGCGGAGCCGATCGAACGCACGAGCGTGCTCGCGGTAATTCCATTTTCGCGTTGAAATGAATAACGAAAGTTGAAATGGTCGTTCGAAGACGGACTCCAATCGAGTCGCTCGGTGGTCATGAAGTCGTCGAGCGGTGAGTCAGCGAAACCGCGACGGATTGAGTGTGTCGCTAGATCTCTCGCGCCGACAAGAACCACGCCATCCTGGTTGCGGTTTTCAAACGATCCAAAAAACCAGGCGCGATCTTTCTTGATTGGACCACCGAGAGTAAAAGCATACTGCTCGCGATCGAATGGTGGTGATTCCTCCAAACTGCGATCAAACGTCGCGGGCAAACCTTGCAAACTGCGATCGCGAAAGTAAAACGAACCGGAGCCGTGCAGTTCGTTGGCGCCTGATTTCGTGATGACATTGATGACTGACGATCCGGAGCGACCGAGTTGCGCAGAAAAACGGTTGGTCACGATCTGAAACTCTTTGATCGCTTCCTGGGAGATGTTTTGAATGGAGCCGCCGACAACGTCGTCGTTGGTATCGACACCATCGATGAGCACGTTTCCACCGCGTCCGAGTTGACCAGCAGAGGAAATGCCAACGGTGTTCGTCTTGGTCGGGTCGAAGTTTGGCGCGGGAACGTTGCCGGGAACGAGAAACGCAAGTTCGAGAAAGTTACGACCGTTGAGCGGCAGGCTCTCAACCTCGCGGGAGTCGATTACGCTGTCAATCAGCGAGGTGTTTCGGTCGATTAAGGGCCGGTACTCCCGGACATCAACGGTGACGGGATCAGTCATAAAGATGTACACCGGCACATCTATAGTGACGGTTTGGCCCACCTTGAGGGAGACTCCTGTCCTCTCAACCTCAGTTGGTCCGCCCGGCATCTTGAAGTGCACCGTGTAATCACCTGGAGGTAAGTTAGAAAGGACATAGAATCCTGCTTCGTTAGTCTCAGTCTCGCGTTTGATGCCAGTAGCGACATGAGTTGCCGTCACTATCACACCGGCTAGAGACATGCCGTTAGGATCCGTGATCGCTCCGGCGAGGGTGGCGCTCGCGGCCTGTTGAGCAATCACTGAAACATGGGCCAGAAAGATCACTAAGCTCAGAAGTGCCAAACGCTTCATCGGGGGTCCTTTCAGATTTTGGCAAATAGGTTGATTGGTCCTATTGGACCAATTTCACAGTTGAGCTAACCAGCTCGCGCGCTTGCTCTTCACTCTTCGCTTCAGCAACGACGCGAACGATTGGTTCGGTGTTCGAACCTCTGACGAGGAGCCAGCCATCGGGCAGCACCACTTTCACCCCATCGCGCGTGTCGAGCGGATATTGCGCAAACTCCTGTCGTACGGTTCTGAGAACGCCCGCGATTCGATCCGAAGGACATGCGATCTTTTCCTTCACGATGTAGTAGCGCGGCACGGTGTTGAGTAATTCGGTGATAGACTTTCCTGATTCGGCAAGCAGGTGAAGCACGAGCGCGATACCAACCAGACTATCGCGCGCGAAATTTATGCGGGGATAGATCACGCCGCCGTTTCCCTCGCCGCCGATCACCGCCTGTTGCTGTTGCATCGCGTCAGTCACATTCACTTCACCGATCTTCGTGAGGAACACCGGACAATCGAACTGCTTCGCGACGTCCGCGACAGCGGAAGTTGTTGAGAGGTTCGCTACTACCGCGCCTTTCTCGTGGCCGAGTACATAAAGCGACGCAAGCACGAGCGTGTTGTCTTCGCCGATCGGTTCTCCTTTTTCAGAGACGATGGCGAGGCGATCGGCATCCATGTCCTGTGCGAAACCGATGTCAGCATGATGCTCTCTGACGAGACGGCAAAGGTCGCCGAGATTTTCCGGCAATGGTTCAGCAGGACGCGGGAAAGAACCGTCAGGCGTTGTGTTCAAGCGGATGACTTCCGCGCCGAGTGCCTCGATCAATTTTGGACCAACCAGCGAACCCGCGCCGTTGCAGGAGTCGAGCACGACACGCAGTTTCTTTTTCGTTGGCGGCAATGGACCGAGCGCGTCGAGGATCGCGGTTGTGTGCAGATCCGTTGCGCCTTCGATCTCTTCGACGGTTCGGAGGTCTGCGCCGCCTACTTTCGTGTACTCGCCCTGGTGATAGATATCGAGCAGCTCGCGCGCCTGCCCGGCGTTCAGAAAGAGACCGCTTGGACCAATAAACTTGAGCGCGTTCCATTCGGCGGGGTTGTGACTGGCCGTGATCGCAATGCCGCCTTGCGCGCGACGATGGCGCACCTGGAGTTGAACTGTGGGTACGGGACAGACACCGATGTCGATGACGCGATTTCCGGTGGAGAGGATGCCGGCGACGACTGCGTGCTTCACCATCTCGCCGGAAGTTCGCGGATCGCGACCGATGACGATCGTGCCCGGGCCGGTGTGCGTGCCGAACGCTTGCGCGAAGCGCGTCAGTAGTGACGGAGTGAGCGATTGGCCCACCACGCCACGCACGCCGGAGATGCTGATCTTGAGAGTCGGTATCGCTCGCATATCGATAAACAGTTTCACGCAGCGGCGCAGCGCCGCAACGGGAATTACGGAGTTTCGCTGTGCCGTTGCGCCGCCGCGTGACAATTTTTCTTCATCTCTTGATCCTGTCGCGCGCCCAATCAAGTAGTTCCTGCGCTTCGTCTTTCTGAGCAGACTCAACGATGATGCGGATCATCGATTCAGTATTCGACGCACGCACGTGTACCCATCCACCCGGCATCACCACCTTGATCCCATCCGTCGAATCACCTTCCAGCCCTTCCTCCTCGATCGCCGTCCGAAACTCCTGCATCACCGAATACAATCGATGCGGCTCAACCACGACGTTATGCTTAAGAATTGTTAGCTGCGGCAGTTGGGCCACGAGATCCGTGATGCATTCGCCTGTCTCAGCCAGGTATTCGAGTATCAGACCAATCGCCGCCGCACTATCGTGCGTCAGATGGACCTCAGGCACCGTAATGCCGCCACTTCCTTCACCACCAAGCACACCATTGTGTTCACTCAAACCTTCCGAGATGTACGCCTGGCCCACCGGAGTGCGCACAATGCTGCCGCCGTGACGCGCAGCGATCATGTCCACCGCACTCGACGTCGAAACGTTCGTCACGATGACGCCCGCCTTTTTGCTGAGTCGAATTTCGGCGGCGATGGCGAGTGTCATCTCTTCAGAGAGTGGCTCGCCAAGATCGGTGACGATTCCCAGGCGCTCGCCATCCGCGTCATGGGCGAATCCGATAGCTGCGCGGCCGGCTTTCACAACCGCCCGGAGTTGGGCCATCGTCTCAGGCTTCGGCTCCGGCGCATGCGGGAAAGGGGCATTGGGATTATCGTTGACTGCAAGCACTTCGCAGCCTAACTTCGCTAACCATTTCGGACTGAGAAACGAACAAGCGCCGTTACAACAATCAACCGCCACCGTTAATTTTTTCGCTCGGATCGTTTCAAATGCAAAACTTTCGTGCAGCACGTTGATGTGTTGTTCGATCGCGTCGTCTGTTTGGACCACCTGCTTGATCTCGTTCCAACTCGCCTTCGCAAACTCACCCTGATGAAAAATGTCGAGCAACTCTTCACCCTGCGTTGGGTTGAGATAGAGACCATCGCTGCGAACAAACTTCAGCGCGTTCCATTGCCACGGATTGTGGCCCGCAGTGATCGCGATTCCTCCGTCCGCTTTCAGTGCCGTAACTGCTAACTGCATGCTGGGCGTCGGACACACGCCAAGATCGACAACTTCACAACCGGCCGCAAGCAATCCTGCCAGCACGGCCGATCGAATCATCGGACCAGACGGCCGCGTGTCGCGACAAACAAGGATTCGACCTCGATCGAGGTACGTTCCAAAGCTTTCCGCAAACTCGACCGCCAGTTCTGGGGTAAAGGTCTCGCCGACGATGCCGCGGACGCCGGTGATGCCGATCTTCAGCGGTTTCATGAACTAACTACTTGATGAACTGAATACTTGGAAGCAGGGTGCTGAACGGAGTTAATTGTACCTCACGACAGAAGGGCGCGTCAGTCCATCAAAAGGTGCAGAGGGATCACAATCTTTCGGCTAATCGGTGCTATTCTCTCCGCCATGAAACGCACAATTGTGATCGCACTCGCGATTTTCACGTTTGCACTGACCACAGGTCGCGCCCAGGAACCTGCAAAAACCATCGTCGAACGACTCGGCTATCCACGCGATGCGAAGCTGTTGATTGTACATGCCGACGATCTCGGCATGGCCCACTCGGTTAACATCGCCACCATCAAGGCGCTCGGCACGGGCCTCGTGAACTCCGGTAGCATCATGGTTCCGTGTCCATGGCTTTCGGAAATCGCCACGTACGCGCGCGCGAATCCGCAAGCTGATCTCGGCTTACATCTCACCCTCACGAGCGAATGGACCAACTTGCGCTGGGGTCCGGTGTCGTCAAAAGATCGCGTCAGCTCGCTAATCGATAAAGACGGTTACTTCTATCTCACCGAGACTGACGCCGCCGCGCACGCAGATCCGAAACAGGTTGAAATCGAGATCCTGGCCCAGATAGAAAAGGCGCGCGCACTCGGCATTCAACCGACTCACCTCGATTCACACATGGGAACGCTCTATCAGAACAAAGCACTGTTTGAAGTGTTCCTGCGAGTGGCGCGGAGTCAGAAGTTGCCGGTGCGAGTGGCGCGCTCGTGGTTTACGCGCGCGGACTTTCTTCCCGAAACGTTGAAGGAAGACGATGTGTACGTCGATCGAGTGCTGGACATCAACCCCTCCGTTGCTCCGCAAGACTGGGCTACGTTTTACTCCGATGAACTGAAGAAGCTCGAACCCGGAATAACTGAAGTCATCATCCACCTCGCTTATGACGACGCGGAGATGCAGGGCGCGACGTTCAATCATCCAAACTGGGGCGCCGCCTGGCGCCAGCGCGATCTGGAATTCTTCACCAGCGACGCCTTTCGTAAAGTGCTCCAGGACAATCAGATCAAACTCATCACCTGGCGGGAATTGGGCAAATTGATCAAATAAGCCGCGAATTCACACAGATTTACGCGAATCAGAAAGCAATCCGTGTAAATCTGTGTAAATCCGTGGCCCTGTTTTCCTCTCTTTCTCGCGTTATTCGAATGTACGGCAGCATTTGAGCTTGCCGATATTTTTGAAGTGCAAGGAGAGCACCATGAAACACGTTAAAAAGGCGTTAGCCTTGTCTGGTCTACTGATGCTGTTGACGTTCTCAGCGGCGCTGGGACAATCTGACCGGCAAACTATCATATATATTCCTTTTAATTTTTCTGCGGGTGAGAAGTCGTTCCCGGCTGGCAAGTACGTCATCGAACGCGTTTGGAAAGACAAAGACAACGTGTGGGTGATCAAGCACAAAGACGATGTCGGCAAGGCAATGCTTCTTACGAGACCAGTACGTGCAAACGAAACCCAGCAAGATACACGTTTGGTCTTCCACCAGTACGGCGATCTTTATTTTCTGTCGGAGATTTGGACCGTGGGCGACGCGACCGGGCGCCAGATTCAGACCTCGGACCGCGAGAGAGCAGTGGACAAAGGTGTAGCTGAGACACGCCAGGATCGAATCCTGATTGCTCGTGGCAGATAAACACACTGTTTGAATAGAACAAGTCAGGAAGGGTGGCTTGCCCCCGCTGTTGCGA
>DATEWS010000805.1:0-2995 GCA_035257785.1 Pyrinomonadaceae bacterium | reverse complement strand
TTTGTAGCATCCTCGCATCACGGCCAATCATGTTCATTGTCGTATCCACTGATTACACAGATTTCTCCTCGATCTCTTTGGGTGAGCGCAAAGAACATGCCACCTCGATTGCAGTGTATTTCGAGATCACGAAAGTGGTTTCTGAGTAGGCTTTCGCAGGTGTTGAGAAAAAGTCCACACTGGACATGGGATTTCTAAATCTGAATACACCGCATATAATCAAATGCTCGTACCCCAAGCTGAAACCGGCGGAAATCGATGCCCCCAAAGAACACAAACGAACTGATCCTTGTAGTGGATGATGACGAGGTGATTCGTTGGACACTGCGCGAGGCTTTGCAAAGCTGGGGCTTTGCCACGCTTGAAGCGGGTTCGGCGACAGAGGCTGTGAAACAGTTTCACACCGAACTACCGGCAGCAGCCCTGCTCGATATCGATCTTCCCGACGGTTCCGGCCTCGATGTATTGCGCGAGATCAAACGCGAACATCCGGAAGCGATTGCGATCATGATCACCGGGAATGTTCAGGTTGATAACACGATTTCAGCACTGCGCGGCGGCGCATACGACTTCATCGGCAAGCCAATAAACCTCGAAGAGCTCCGCGTCACACTCCGCAATGCGATCGAAACTCGACAGTTGCGACGTGAGGTTGCGCAAGTCAGAAAGGAACGGGCGCGCGAGTTCAATTTCAGTCAGATTGTGGGCGAGTCGCCTGCGATGAAGAAGATGCTGAGCCTCGCCGCCAAAGTTGCGGAAAGCGAAGTCTCGTCCGTTTTACTGCAGGGCGAATCGGGAACGGGCAAAGACCTCGTTGCGAAAGCGATTCATTATGGCTCGCAACGAGCCGAAGGACCTTTCGTCGCCATCAACTGTGCCGCTCTTCCCGCGACGCTCATCGAGTCGGAGCTTTTCGGTTATGAAAAGGGCGCATTCACTGATGCGAAGGCGCGCAAGGAAGGACTATTCGAGCAGGCTGAAGGCGGAACACTTTTGCTCGACGAGATTGGCGAACTCGAGCTCTCGTTACAGGCAAAGCTGCTGCGCGTTCTCGAGGAAGGCGCGTTCCGTCGTGTCGGTGGTCTAAAAGACATTCCACTCGACGCGCGTGTGCTTGCCGCTTCTAATCGCGATCTAAAAGCTGAAAGCGAAGCAGGACGATTTCGTTTGGACCTGTACTATCGTTTGTCGATCATTCAGATCGATATCCCGCCACTGCGCGACCGAGGCGACGATGTTTTGCTTTTGTCTCAACACTACATCCAGACGATTGGCGCGCGATTGAGGCGAAATAAAGTCACCGCGTTATCCGCGGAAGTGCAGGAAGTGTTCAGGAAGTACGACTGGCCCGGCAACGTTCGCGAGCTGCGCAATGTGATTGAACGAGCTCTCATTCTTGAAGACACCGATAAGATCACGACCGAATATCTGCCGGGCGGACTGCTGGCGCCGGCGCGTATTCCACAATCTTCTACAGCCGCTGATCTCTCTGCACAGTTTGTCTTACCACAGCAAGGCATTTCTCTTGACGAAGCTGAGCTCTCTTTTGTCAGACAGGCAATCGAGCGAAGTGGGGGTAATCAAACACGTGCAGCAGAGCTCTTAGGCATTTCGCGTGACCAGCTTCGATACCGTCTGAAGAAACTCGAAGAAGTGCAAGCGGCAAGCTCAGACGCATGACTGCTATTAACGTCGACCCTAAAGAAGCGCTCGAGCGCTCGCAGAAGGAACTGGCTGACATCAAGTTTGCGCTTGATGAATCAGCAATCGTTGCGATCACTGACCAGCGTGGAATCATTAATTATGTCAACGACAAGTTTTGCGAGATTTCCAAATACTCACGTGAAGAGTTACTGGGCCAGGATCACCGCATCATCAACTCGGCCTATCACCCGAAAGAGTTCATCCGAAATCTCTGGACCACAATCGCGAGTGGAAAAGTTTGGCGTGGAGAGATAAAAAATCGCGCCAAAGACGGAAGTTATTATTGGGTAGACACAACGATCGTTCCTTTTCTCACGGCTGATGGAAAACCGTACCAGTACGTTGCGATTCGCAGCGACATCACCGAGCGTAAACGCGCTGAAGAGCAGATTCGCGAACAGGCCGCGTTGTTGGACCAGGCACAGGATGCGATTCTCGTGCGCGATCTCGATCAGAATATTCTGTTCTGGAACAAAGGCGCCGAGAAAATCTACGGCTGGTCGGCTGAAGAAGTGATCGGGAAGAACGCGCAGGACATTCTTTTCAAAGATCGTTCGGCGCAATTCGACGCAGCACGCCAGGCGATCATTCAGAACGGCGAATGGAAGGGTGAAATCCACCAGGTGCGGCGAGATGGTAATGACATTGTCGTTGAAAGCCGCTGGACCCTCGTTCGCGACGACGAGGGAAAACCCAAATCGATCCTGGTTATCAACACAGACGTCACTGAAAAGAAACGGATGGAGTCCCAGTTTCTGCGTGCTCAGAGAATGGAGTCTATCGGTACACTCGCCGGCGGCATTGCGCACGATTTGAACAACGTCCTTTCACCGATCCTGATGGCCATCGACATGTTGCAGTTGCGCGTCGCTGACGAGAACAGCAAGAAGTGGTTCGAAGTTTTGCGAACGAATGCCGAACGTGGCGCCAGCATGGTGCGACAAGTATTGTCGTTCGCGAGGGGCGTTGAAGGCGAGCGAGTAGCGTTGCAGCCGAAGCATCTCATAAAAGAGATCGTCAAGATTCTGCGTGAGACGCTGCCGAAGTCAATCGAGATCAACTTCCAGGTCCCGAACGATCTTTGGATTATTTCCGCTGACGCAACCCAGATGCACCAGGTGCTGATGAATCTTTGTGTGAATGCGCGCGATGCGATGCCGGATGGTGGTTCGATCTCAATCAAAGCGGACAATGTTTTCGTAGACGAAAACTACGCGCGCATGCACATCGAGGCCAAGGCAGGACGCTTTGTTGTAATCAGCGTTGCGGACACCGGCCCGGGAATGACTCC
>DATEWS010000804.1:0-3916 GCA_035257785.1 Pyrinomonadaceae bacterium | reverse complement strand
CGATCCTGCAGATCAGGTTGTTTGTGAGGGTCAAACTGCAACATTCACAACCACGGCCAGTGGCCCGGGAACGATCACGTTTGTCTGGAAGAAGGGCGCAACTGTTCTTAACAACGGCGACCTCGGCGGACGCGTTACCATTACCAACGGTAGCAACACCAGCACGCTGACTATCACCGGTACCGTGGCAAGCGACTCGGATACCTACACGGTTGAAGCGACTGGTGAGTGCAATACCGCGACGCAGAGCGCAACCCTAACTGTCAATGCAGCTACGCACACTACCGATCCCGCAGATCAGACAGTGTGCCAGGGAACTGATGCTCACTTCTCGACGACGGCATCAGGCACTGGTCCATTCAGCTATGCATGGACACTTGACGCTGCACCGTTCAACGGCAACAGCTCGAGCATCACGGTTCCGACAGGCTCGCTGAGCCCCGGCAATCACACAGTCACCGTTACCACTACGGGAGCGTGCGGTAGTGAAACACAGACCGCGATCCTGACAGTGAACAACGGCACACCGGTTATCACGTTGAGTTCTACCTCGGCAACGATGTGGCCGCCGAATCACCAGTATCAAACATTCAACGTAACTGACTTCGTCGCAAGCGCGAGCTCCAGTTGCGATTCAAGCGTGGATATCAACGATGTAGTTATTCAGAAGGTGAGTAGCGACGAGCTGGAGGAGAATCCCGCCGGCGCGGACGGTAACACTCTCAACGACATCCTGATCGCTGCGAATTGCAAGTCGGTCCAACTGCGACGTGAACGTGACGGCAGCCTTAATGGACGCGTTTACACGATTACATTCAAGGTCACCGATTCGTTCGGCAACAGTACTACCGCAACAGTTAAGGTCTCTGTGCCCGTCAACAATAACGGCACAGCGGTCGATAACGGCGCGGCTGCGGGATACACGGTAAATAGCCTCTGTCCATAAGCGACGGGTGGTCCATGATAAATGTTTCGATGAAAGGTAACTGACATGAGAACTACGTTGCGCAAATCGAGCACTCTTTTCACCTGTCTCGTCGCGTTGGCTATTTGTGTTGGCATCATGGTCTGTGCTCCTTTGTTGTCCATGGCCCATGTGCCGCTGACGACATCGATCACGATCGTGAATAACTCCGGTCGTGAAATCCATCACGTCTATCTTTCGGCGCCTGATCAGAACAACTGGGGGTCGGACCAGCTCTCGAATTCGGTAATTGCACCGAATGGCGGATCTTTCACGATCAGCAATGCGAGCTGTGGCGGCTCCGGCGTCAAGGTCATCGCCGAAGATCAGGATGGCTGCTTCTCCTATCAAGTCGTGAGCTGTTCCGAAAGTGCGACTTGGACCATCACCAACAATACCGCTCGCGATTGCGGTAATTGATTGGCGAGTTTTTGTTGACAGTTTGTAGTGCGGGGCGCGGGTGATAACCTGCGCCCCATTTATTTTGGTCCATGGGCCATATTTATTTCTGCAAATGGACCACTATTAGAAATATAGACAATCGGAAAGCCCAGCATCCAGTTAGCTCACGTAAGTCTTGTGTTTATACGAGTTAAACGCGGCCTGCGCGGTTGACGCCGGTGCGGCAGGCGGATAAAGTATCCGGCGTCCAAGCGGTTCCATTCGGATTTTTCCTACTTTCTCTTGTCCGCAAGCTCCGAAGGTTAACCGTACCAGTTTCCTGAAAATCTCAGCTCAAGTCTTGCTCCCGGAGGGTAACTATGCGTCCCCTAATGAATCCGACTCACCAATCCCAGACTCTCTCTTCCCGAATTACAATCAAAGCCGCCGCGAAGCTGGTGGCTATTTTTTTAATCGTCGCGGCAGTGCCGCTTGCTCTCTACGTGCGAGTCAAGTCTGAAGACTCAGCGAGGTTTAGTAAGGCAGACGAGTCCGTCGCGCGTACCAGGCGTGCCAAAGGGCAACCTACTGTGCACGCTGCTGGTCGCGGCAAGCCCTTCCTGAACCTGCAAGACGGGCGCGAGATGAGCGTCACCTACCGGGGAGACGACGCAGCGGGCGCTGCTTTGCAGAACGGCCTGGCCCAAGCGCGAGCATTAGCTTCAGCGGATTTTGATCGTAATGGAACACCGGATGTGGTAGCCGGTTATGGTTTCAATGGCGCCGGGATCATCACGGTTCAGCGCGGTAACCCGGATGCGTTCGCACCGGCGAACGACTCGGTCTTAGTGCGTATACAACAGGGATACAACCCCGATTCGTTGTTGCCGGGCGCCGATGTTTATTCCGTTCCGGTGGCGGCTGATTTTGTCGTAACGGGAAATTTCACGAACGACTCTGACAAGGACGTGATGTTTGCCGCGAAAGGTGGCGGGCTCTATTTGATGGAGGGAAATCCCGCCGGCCGGCTTGGTGAGCCGCGGCAAATAAATTTGCCGGGACCGGTGACCGCATTGGCGGCCGGGGAATTCCGTGCGGCAGACGGATTTACTGACATCGCTGTAGGCGTAAGCGGCCCTGGCGGCGATGCCTTATTGATTTTTGACGACGGCGTGGATGGGTTCTCGAACGCCGTGGCCCAATACCAGTTGTCGCAGCCGGCGAGCGCGATTGAGTTTGGCGGGTTAGACGACGATCCGTATATGGACGTGGCGGCAGCAGCGGGCAGTGAAGTACTTGTTGTTCACGGTTGGGGTCGCAAGGAGCAACTGTCGGTTGGATCGCGCGTGGAGCGAGTTGACGTTGGACCAGGTCTGCGCGGATTAGCCTTGGGACAGTTTACGTGGGACCGCGAGGGTCGAAGCGAAATCGCCGCCCTCACCTCTGACGGTACCGTGCATATAGTTGAGAACGCGAAAATAGACACTCGCCCATTCACTGAGGCTGAAGGCGCCCAACGAACACGAGGCAATCTCAAACTCCAAAGACTTTCCCCGCAAGATGTGGAGTCTGTTCCGAGTTGGAAGTCCTCACAAGCTGCGGGGTGGAAAGAATCCAAGCAGCTCCTCGGGAGCAACCTCAACGCCGACTTGCCGAAGCCGTTGATGCGTACAAATCTGTCTTTCAGAGAGCTGGACGAAGTCATGCTGGTCGGCCAGGCGCAATCGAAGCTCGAAATCCTGCGCCCCCTCGGACCGAAGGATTCAGCTATTGCTCCTGATCAGTCCGTGCAAGTTACCGATGACGTAGCCAAAGTAACGCTGGAGACCACGAGTGAGCCGGTGGCTGTGTTGCCTCTTCCGAAGAAGCTGAATGGTACCAGCGATGTTGTGATGCTCAGCTCCACCAGCACCAGTTTAAGTATCGTTCCTGATGCTCCGAATACGACGATTACAGTTGATCGAACTGATGATCCATCCGGCGCCTCATTGGCGGGGGTCTCCGCGTGTACGGCGGCGCTGAACGACTGTAGTTTGCGCGGTGCACTCCAGTTTGCCAATAACGCCACTAACAACAACACGACCATCAGTCTTCCGGCGGGCACTTACATCTTATCCACTAACGGCACTAACGCCTCAGGTTGTGACGGAAACGCAGTGGGCGATCTGGGGGCGAACCAGACGATGTCGATCGTAGGCGCGGGAGCCGCGACCACTATTATTCAACAAAACGGAACTGGTCCAGCCAGCGATGGCGACCGCGTGATGTGCATGAACGAGCCGTTCACGCTAGATCTTGTCTACAACTTCTCAGGCTTCACGATGGTTGGCGGCCGCGACGGTACTGCAGCCGCGACGGGCTCAGTGATCGGTGGCGCGGGCATCATCGGTGGTGAGAAGGGCAATGTTCTCACTCTGACCAACGTCGTGCTTGCGAATAACCAGGTAACGGCAATCGGAAGCGGGAACGGCGGCGGCGGCGGCATCCAGATCACTGGCGGTGACCTTAACGTCACTAATTGCACAATCGGTGGATCCGCGGCACCCGGCCTTTACACTGACCGGTCCAGCA
>DATEWS010000803.1:0-6342 GCA_035257785.1 Pyrinomonadaceae bacterium | reverse complement strand
ATAGTATTCCGCCCTTTTCAGGGCTGGCGCGCTTCGTTTATTAACTTACCAGGGGCGACGCGCTTCGCGCTTGCCCCTGGCTATAATATTCCGCGCCTTTGGCGCTCCTCTCGCTCCTTAAACTTCTTGCGTCAGTTCAATTCTGGAGAGACAATGATGACGCTCATAACGGTCATTTTTTCCTTATCAAATTCTCAACGCCAGGCACAACGGAGTTCATTGCATCCCGATGGTCGGCCAAACCATATCTCAATATCGGATCATCCGAGAACTCGGACGGGGGGCAATGGGCGTCGTGTACCTGGCCGAACACGTTGTTCTCGGTCGCCGGGTTGCGATTAAGACTGTCAGTTCAAACTATGGACGCTTCCTTCGTGAAGCACGCGCCGCCTCCGCTTTGTCTCATCCTCACATCGCTACCATCCACGACTACGGTAAGACCGACACCGGCCAGCCCTACATCGTCATGGAGTACGTCGAAGGCAAGACACTCGCCGATTTGATCTTCCAGGGAAACTTAACGATTGCAAAATCTCTACGCATCGTTCGAGAAGTTGCCGAAGCACTGAGCGAAGCGCACCGTCACAACATCATTCACCGCGATATCAAACCCACAAACATCGCCGTTGACGATCGTGGCATCGTGAAAGTGCTGGACTTCGGTCTCGCAAAACAGATTGGACTCGAACAAGTCGAACCTGACAACAACAACGGCGACGCCAATTCACTCAACACGCAAACTCGCGAGGGAGTGCTCGTCGGTACCCCGATGTATTTCTCACCGGAACAGGCAATGGGATTGGAGCTCGATTCGCGCAGCGATCTTTTCTCGCTCGGGCTCGTGCTTTACGAATGCCTGTGCGGTAAGCCCGCGTTTTCCGGCGTCACGCCCATGGACATCTGCGCGAAGGTGATTCGCGACACACCAGTTCCACCTTCTGAAATCAATTCCGCGATCTCCACTGATGTTGAGCGCGTTACCTTGCGAGCCCTCGAAAAAGCAAAAGACAAACGTTACCAATCGGCAACTCAGTTAGCTTCCGATTTAGAAACACTCGAACTCAGCTTCTCAAGCGCCGGCAAACTATCGATCGATCAAACTCAGATACTGCCGAAACAGAAAACTGTTGAAAGCGATCGCGGCCGCAAAATCAAACGCCTTGCGATTCCTGCGCTCGTGGTCCTTATTATCGGCATCATCTCAGCCTGGTTTCTATTTTATAGAGGTCGCAAACAGGATTTACCGCCAACACAAAGTGAGCAAATGCGACTCGGAATCGGCGCAAACGTGATCGAAGCTGCACTCTCTCCCGATGGGAAATACGTCGCCTACGTTAACGATGAAGACGGCAGACAAAGCATTTGGATCCGTCAACTTACAACCGGAACTGATCTCAAGGTAGTCAATCCAGGCAATACGAAATATAAAGGTCTATCGTTTTTCCCGAATTCCGATTCTTTGTCGTATCTGAAAACTGAAGGCGACTCTGCGGATCTGTATCAAGTTTCGATTTTTGGCGGGGCTTCGCGAAAATTAGCGACGAATGTCGATACGCCCGTGAGCTTTTCTCCTGAAGGTGACCGCTTCACATTTGTCAGGTACTCCGCGAGTGCACACGAAACCACGCTTTTGATTGCCGACATCAATGGCAGCAATGCGACACCATTGGCAACACTCAAGGAACCGCAACTCTTCAGTCTCGGCGGCTTCTACTCGAGTGGCCCTGCATGGTCACCCGACGGAAAGCTCATCGCCGTACCCGCTTACAGCGTAACTGAGAAGACGTACCGCGAAATAATTCTCGTAAACGTCGCTGATAAAAGCATGAATACAATCAATCCGGGACGTTGGAACAGTATCGAGAAACTGGTGTGGCTGGCTGACGGCAGTGGTTTCCTGATGAACGCCTCGGAAGAGAATTCATCGTTGTTGCAGATATGGCATGTGGATCGGCAAGGAAGTGAAGCGCGACAAATTATAAAGGATCCGAGTCACTACGTCGGCCTGAGCGCGACCAAAGACTCCCGGGTAGTGTTGACGATGAAAAGGGAACGCGTCACTTCAGTTTGGATTCACACTGGCACATCCGATTCACCAGTGCCGATTTCTTCAAGTCGTTATCTTGGAGCTACCGGAATCATCTGGACAGCGGATGGGAAGTTTGTGCTCGCTTCCAACATTAACGGCAACTACGAGCTTTGGACGATGGAGGCCGACGGGACAAATCAACAGCGGCTGACTTATAACGGGCGGAACAATATGGAACCCGCTGTTTCGCCGGACGGTCGTTACATCGTCTATGTATCATTCGAGGGACGCCATCCACATCTCTGGCGCATGAACTCAGACGGGACTGATGCAAGACAGTTAACACGCGGAGGTGATGAAGATTTACCTCGTTTCACGCGAGACGGAAAGTGGATTGTCTATCACAGCATCGATCAGTCCAGTTACAGCATTCGAAAGGTGTCGATAGATGGAGGAGAGACTGCCACCGTCGTAAGCGAACATTCGACTCAGCCGGATGTTTCGCCCGATGGAACGATGGTCGCCTGCTTTGCGCAACGGGCCGACGGCACGGCCTGGGACATGCTGGTCGTGCCGATCGAGGGGGGCGCACCCGTTGCGAGATTTGCTTTGCCGGCAACCGTTGAGCCTGAATGGCCCGGATTACGTTGGACGCCTGACGGTGACGGTTTAACTTATGTCGCCACCGTGCAGGGAGTTTCAAATGTCTGGCGTCAGGCTTTGAGCGGCGGCGATGCAAAGCCGTTAACTGACTTCAAAGAGAACCGGATTTTCTTTTTCGACTGGTCACGCGAACGAAAGTTAGTGCTGGTGCGCGGCAGTGATACCAGAGACTTGATTCTCGTCCGCGATTTTCTCAATGCAAGCAAAGTGGCATGGTTCACCACCCGCTGGCAATGGTCATAAGCCGCTGCCGGCCTGACTGCTCGGCGGTAGGTTTAACAGCTTCCGGGTTTGCAATCACCAGTGGGGCCACAGCACTGCCTCTCGCCGTCGGCTTGCGACACCAGTTGGATCGTACAGTCCCAGGTCGTATTGTCTCTTGTTGCAGTAAGACCTGTTAAATGGTCGTTGCCATCTACCGTCAAGGTGAAGTTGAAATCTTCAATTATAAAGTTCATCACTACACTCCCTGGGAGAGAAATCGTTAAGGGTGAATCGGACTTTACTCCGAGATCCTTCTCGGGATTGAGGATTCCGACTGGCGTTGAGGTTTCTAGTGGTGATTCGGGTTTCATCACTTTCCTGTTCTTTCTGTATCCGTGAGTTGCCTGCATCTAAACCCCGACTCCTGCTGCATGGGAGCCCCGGTGGACGGGTCGGGGGTGAGGTAACAGGCAACTCACAAGCGATCGTTTTAGACGTGCTCAAGACGAACGTGGGAGATCTGGGCCTGGGCTTCGTTCGTTTGAGCAGGACTGGTTATTTAAGAACGCTTTTGCTATTTGCCATTCGCGTGCCACATGTTAGCTGCGGCAAACAGTCCCATATTCCTCGACATCTGACAGCAAGAGCAGACCTGACACTATCAGTATTAATAGTCTTCCCTATCATTTCTGATATATGCTTCGCGTAAGATGACCCCTCGATTAATCGCTATCTCCGGGTCGTTGAAAGGAACGACCTTCGCCCTCGCCCAAGACGAAACCTCTATTGGTCGCGATCTATCAAACACCGTCTCGCTCAACGATCCGTCCGTTTCGCGTCGTCACTGCCTAATCAAGAACGGCCGTACGAACGGCTTCCACATCGTCGATCTCGAGAGTTACAACGGCACGTTCGTGAACGGCCTGCCAATCGCGGAGCAACCTCTTACACATGGCGATCAAATTGCATTAGGAGATATTCGTTTCATCTTCCTTACTCACGAGGACCCCGTTACGACTGCGATCTGTCTTCAGGATGACGATTTGGTTAGTCGTTCAACTATCAGACTCGAACGCGAACAGGCGTTTTACCTTCGGCCTGAAGGCGCGGTGTCGGAGAGTTCCCTTGATTCACGCGCCATTCGCGAACGCAACGCGCTCTTAAAAATCAGTACGACGATTAACTCGATCGGAGACTGTATTGAGTTACAGCGACGCTTGCTCGAACTGATATTCGAAGCGGTGCCGGCGGAACGTGGCGCAATCCTGCTGGCCGGCAGGGACTGCGAAGACTTTGTTTCGTGTCGCGGCTGGAACCTGCTGAATGGCGCGGATGACTCGATTAAAGTAAGTCAAACAATTTCAAGGCAGGTACTGCGAGATGTAGTTGCGATTCTGAGTAACGACGTCGTCAGGAATGAGAACACTGGCGGGTTACCGAGTCTGTTGGAGGCGCAGGTCTGCTCGTTGCTGTGTGTGCCGCTCGTCGCTTTCGATAAACCGATGGGCGTGATTTACCTCGATATCAGTTCAGGCAGGACTCAGTTTGACGAAGCACATCTGCAACTACTGACTGCAATTGCCGGCATCGCCGCAATCGCTTTCGAGAACGCGCGTCGCTTCGAACTTCTGGAAAACGAGAATCGTCGTCTTCAACATGAAGTGAAGTTGGACCATCAGATGGTTGGCGAGAGCGACGCCATGCGCCAGGTTTATGCGCTGCTTTCGAGAGTCGCGCCCAGCGCCTCGACAGTGCTGCTACTCGGGGAAAGTGGAACCGGTAAGGAACTCGCAGCACGAGCGATCCATTTGAATAGTCCACGCGCCAGCAAACCTTTCGTTGCGATCAACTGCGCAACGCTCACGGAAAGTCTGCTCGAGAGTGAATTGTTTGGTCATGAAAAGGGAGCTTTCACGGGCGCCATCAATCAGAAGCGTGGCAAGTTGGAGTTCGCTGAAGGTGGCACGATTTTTCTCGATGAAGTTGGTGAGCTGTCGCCCGCCATTCAGGCGAAACTTCTGCGCGCGTTGCAGACTCATGAGTTTGAGCGTGTGGGCGGAACACGACCGATAAAAGTCGATGTGCGTACGATTGCTGCGACTAACCGTGACTTAAAGGCAGCAATCAAAGCCGCGCAGTTTCGTGAGGATCTCTACTATCGTCTGAACGTTGTCTCGATCCCAATGCCGCCACTGCGAGAACGACGTGAGGATATTCCGCTGCTGGCAACGTACTTCGTCGCGGAGTACAGCAGGAAGTGTAAGCGGCGCGTCACCGGAATCTCGCCCGAGGCGCGTCGTCTGTTATGCGCTTACGACTGGCCCGGGAATGTGCGCCAGTTGGAGAACGCGATCGAACGAGCCGTCGTGCTTGGTGTGACCGAGCTGATCGTGCCGGAAGATCTTCCGGAGGCGATTTTTGAAAGCGAATCGCTGACGGATGAGCCTCCTGTTGGATATCAGGAAACGATCAGAGAATTCAGGCGAGAGTTGATCGCGAAAACCCTTCGACAAACAGGCGGCAACTTTACTGAGGCCGCAAAGTTGTTGAAGATCCACCCCAACAATCTCCACCGCCTCGTCCGCGACCTCAAACTTCGCGAGTAGTGTTCGCCGTCTGATACCCACGCCAAAGACTGAGAGCTGCCACTAAGCAGGCGAGCGGACAGAGCAACATCGAGAAGCGCATGTTGAGAGGTGTCGTTGAGGCGCCGAGCCAGTCGTTGACCTGGCCGATGACGAGGGAGCCGATGCCGTAGGCGATGATTACTGCGAAGAAGTAAACGCCGATCCCGAGTCCGCGCAATTGCGGGCCGGAGATGTCGTGAACGTCAGCGGCTGCTGGTCCAAGCCACACAAGCGAGAGGGCCAACAACACGAGGTTCGCGATCAACAGCAAGAGGAGATTTCCCGAAAAGATAAATAACAACCAGAACGGCACCGCGATCAGCGCGGCGAGTCCGCCAAACAACATGCGGCCACCGCGTCCAAATCGTCGAAACTTATCGGCGAAGTATCCACCGAGAATCGTTCCCGGCACGCCTGCAACCAACGTCAACAAGCCGCCCCATTTACCGATCGTCAACAAGTCGAGCTTGTAAACGCGCGTTAGAAACGTTGGTCCCCAAAACGAAAGGTTGTTGGCTGCGAGACCGAAGCAACCGTAACCGAGATAGTGATAACGCAGCGGGATCGACTTGAAAAGAATCTTCCAATCATTAGCGGTGTACTTCGCAGTCGCAACTTCAGTCGTGCCG
The DNA here is from genome assembly GCA_035257785.1 of Pyrinomonadaceae bacterium. GTDB lineage: Bacteria > Acidobacteriota > Blastocatellia > Pyrinomonadales > Pyrinomonadaceae > PSRF01. The sequence continues at coordinate 190 of DATEWS010000803.1, read as the reverse complement.
CGCGGCTCTTCACGCAAGAGAAAAACGAGAATGGCAATCACGAGTCCGGGAAAGCCCAGCGCATAAAACGCGAGACGCCAACCGTAGTATTGGCCCAGCCAACCACCGAGAAAGAAAGCAAGCCCGGCGCCGATCGCGATCCCCGACGAATAGATAGCCTGCACCGTCGCTCGCACGCCCGGCGGGAAGT
>DATEWS010000802.1:0-2959 GCA_035257785.1 Pyrinomonadaceae bacterium | reverse complement strand
TACGTGAAGCTGCTGCACTGACGACCAACGCCACGCTCAAAGACTTTCTCAACAAGCGCGCCGCCGCGTTTGCCTCCGACGATTACTACGAGAGCGACGTGGCGTGGATGGACCTCGACTCGCCAATTGACGTCACGATTGGTCCATATGAAACCTACGAAGACGAGTTGTTCAGTTACAAAGCCGCATTCGAGTCCTACGTAACTTTGCGCGACGACGCCGAGACGGCGAAACTCACGAAGTTCAGTGGTCATTTGCAGGAACTGGAAAACAATCTTCCGATCGATCCGCGTTATCGCAATCCAAAACTCGGCGCTGCTTCGCCGATTCGAGTCGTGAACGAAGTCTTCGGCTCAGGCGAGGGCAACAGCGGCGTCCAAACCGCAGCGTTCAACCTGCCGAACGATGAGCGCGTGGTTAAGGAAAAAGGCTCGAAGCGCGTGATGCTGAAAAACGTCCAGGACGCCAAGTTTAACAAGACACTGATCCCGATCTCCAAAGTTGTTCTGGATCCGGCCGAGCAGTCGGCGCTCGCCTTCGACTCTTTTTTCACCCACATACTGTGTCATGAGCTGATGCACGGACTTGGACCACACAACATCATGGTCGGCGGCCAGGAAACTACCGTGCGCAAGCAGTTGAAGGAGCTTTATTCGTCGATTGAAGAAGCGAAGGCCGACATGACCGGGCTGTGGGCGCTCCAGTACATGATCGATCACGGCATCATCGATAAGAGCATGGAGCGGACGCTTTACACGACCTATCTCGCCAGCATGTTTCGCTCAGTGCGTTTTGGAATTACGGAAGCACACGGGCGTGGCGTGGCGATGCAGTTCAACTATCTGACTGACGAAGGCGCGATAAAGTTCAACGAGGCTAAAGGCACGTTCAGCGTCGATCACGCGAAGATTAAAGCTGGTGTGACGAAGTTGACGCGCGACTTGCTCACGCTCGAAGCTGAAGGGTCGTACGACAAAGCGAAAGCGATACTGGACAAGTTTGCGGTGATCAGGCCGCCGATGCAGCAAGCACTTGACAAGCTGAAGGATGTGCCGGTCGACATCGAACCGATGTTCCCGCTCGCGAAATAAAAATTAGCCGCGGCTAAATTGTTTTCTGAAGAACGTCGCGATTTTCCAGGCGTCGATCGCTTTCCACGGCAGCTCGCCGGTGGTGTAGTGGCCGCACGGCAGCCAGACGATATCGAGCGGCAACTTGTGTCGTTGCGCTTCCGCAATCGCTGCGTGTGAAAGATCGATCGGAAAGGTGAGATCGTAACGCGCGATGATGAACCGGATCGGTCGATGACCCATCTGCGCGACGCGCGGCATAAAAGGAAATGGACTAATCGGCACCCAATACTCGCGCAACTCATCAAGCGTCAACTGATCTGCAAAGCCCGCACGCACGTGCGCCGTCGAGATTCCCTTCCACACTACATCGGCGAAATAACCCGATACGTGATTGAATGCGCCCGCCTTCAGATCGGGTTCGTGAGCGAAAGTCAGAAACGCGACGCACGATCCGATACTTGTGCCGAGAATGCCAACCCGTTCGTATCCTTCCGACTTCAACCACTGCACCGCTGCGCGCGTGTCAAGCACAGCCTGCCTGACTGATTGAATCGTGCGACCTATATTCGAACTGACAAGATGATCCGCGCGTTCGAGCTCCGGCGGCTTGCGTTGCAGGTGATAAGGAAGTGTCAGGCGCAACGCCGACATGCCGATCATGTTGAAGATCCGGCACGCCTCGACGTGACTCTGTGGCTGCGCATTCCACTGCGGTAACACAACCACCGCATTGCGTGGTCGTTTTCCATTTTTAATTCTGGCAGGAAAGAACCGAGCGTGCGCGGTGTTGTTCTCGACTGAAGGGGTTCGAACGCCGCTGGTCCACGTAAGTTGATCGTCTGCGAGACGATAATCCGTAACCGGCGGCAAAGCGTAAAAGTCTTCGCTTGCGGTCATCACTTGCGCAGTGTGTTTACGGAACAGTTCGCGCGGGTCGTCGCCATTGACATGGTCGACGATGTAGTTTAAGCCCCACTCAAAAGGGCGCACCAGACGATTGTTATCGCGTTGATGATACCAGCGCTCGCGCTGGTGCATGTAGTTCTTCCAGAGTGACACGAGCCGCAGATATTAAGACAAATACCAATGGAAAGTAAAAACGGGGCAGGAAGCAGAAGCAGGAGCAGGTTGACTACCCTGCCCCTGCCTAACTGTTCCTGCTCCGGATTTTAGTTACAGGTCGACAGCTTGAAACTGTGAATGAACGTCGTCCAGTTGAAGTTACCGCTGACCGGCTGGTATTGCGATGTGAATACCATCTGGCAGCCGTCCACCGGATCGACGCTGATGGTGCTGTAATCACCCCAGCGAGTCAGGCTGGCCGTTTGAATGCCGTTTCCAACGAGGACCGTAGTTTCATTACCGAGCGTCCCGGCGGGATCGGCCGGGCCACGATAGGCATAACGAATGCTGGGCATGATGTTGCTCGCGTTCGAAATGTTGTAACCAATCGCGATGCCGCCCGACTTGTCCATCGCAGCGCTTCCCATCCAGCGGAAGTCGTTGCTTGGAGCGAACGTCCCCTGTTGGAAGAGCACTGGATTCGCCGAGCCTAACGTCTGTCCCGTCGCGTTTCGCAGCTCATACCAGCGAACGCCAACGCCAGTGCCACTCGTGACCGAGTGGTTAATCACCAGCGCTTCATGGTCGCCAGCGAAGTTTCGATAACTCAAGCGATACATCAGTCGATCACCCAAACTATCTAGACGATTGCTGGTTCCTGGTTGCGGAATGCAGACACCGCCGCCGCACGCACGGCTAAACGCAGCCACTCCGGAAACTGTTATTGGACCAGTTAATGTTCCCGTGGCCGCGGTCCAGTTTACGGCCATGCGCCAGAACTGCACTGCCGTACTCGTTATGCTCATCAGAAGGTTTGGTGAACC